>JAFAPG010000005.1 GCA_019247235.1 Acidobacteriota bacterium | reverse complement strand
GTTGCATCAAATGCTATGCAGAAGCTTCGCCATTTCCGTAGCTCATTGAAAACAAACATTTACCACTCGAAAACAGGTGCCGCCGGGCGCATTCTGTAAAGAATTCCGACTCGAATTTGGTGCTTTAACCCCGTGCGATTGGTGATGCCCAGGCGGTGACCGGGCTGCGCGCTTCCGCCTGTTCCGACGCGATTTGCGCTTGATCGCTTGATCGGGCAATTTCGGATCTTCCGAGGGTTTTGGTTGCCTGGCTTCCTCATCCGCGCCTCCCTGAGGCGACGTTTAATCTGGTTTGCGATTTGGGCGCGGGTCATGCCCTACTGGCAATCTCGATTATGGCGAAGCCGTTTTCCGGCTTGACCCAATGGGCTTTGACGCTGGTTAGATGACAATTTAGTGCCCGTTAACCAAGTATTATCCGCGGCCCGCCAAGCTGTCCGGCAGGCGAAGCACCCGGTATCTGTACGGTCTCGTTCCTTTTGCGGTGACGAATCTCTTTGCAACTCAGCTGGAAACCGATCCCTGTAGTCGCGCGCGTCACGGCTCTTCTCGTGCTGATGCTGCCATTTTCCGGGTCGGCATTCAGCGCGCAGAGCAAGCATTCAGATTGGGTTGTTGACCGGAGCGGCGGTTGCCGCATTTGGAATCAAGTCCCGGAAGAAAACGAAGCGGTGCTCTGGTCCGGTGCTTGTCGTGACGGGCTCGCTCAGGGCCACGGGATCGTCCAGTGGTTTGACAATGACAGCCCAACCGAGCGTTATGAAGGCGAGCTTCGAGACGGAAAGCCAAACGGGCACGGTATTCTGACAAGGCGGAATGGCGACCGATATGAGGGTGATTGGCGCGATGGCAAAGCAGATGGGGCAGGACAGGTCCAGTTGAGTTCCGGCTATAAGTACAGCGGCGTATGGTCCGCGGGCTGTACACGAGACGACAAGAATAACATCATAGCGGTGGGCACGAACGCCGGGACCTGTCCCTGAAAAGAACTTACGAGCTACCCGCAAAAAAGTGGCGCCGGGTGGCGCCACAGCGGCATTAAGGAAAATTATTTATTAGTGGGACGCAGCTCGGCGGCGACGGCGCCCAAACAGGCCAACCCCGACCAACGCCGTGCCAAACAGCGCGAGTGTCGTGGGCTCGGGAACAGGCCTGCCGGTAAGCTGCGCGTCGAAGCTAACCAACTGGCCCGTGCCGTTGCCGGTCACGTCGACCTCTTCCGTCAAGGAGTACGGAGGCGCTGTGTTTTGCGTGCCGTTAATCGTCCCCGCGAATGGGCTGCTAGTAAACGACAAGCCAGCGCCGTCGATCGGGGTTGTCTCCGTAAACAGTGTATTGGCGGTACCCAAGAAGGCGTTATAGTTAATCGACTGCGTGGTCATCGTGCCGCCAAGCTGCCCGGTGAACGAGACGAGCCCCGAGGTGGCAAAATCGGTTTCCGAAACCAGGATCTGAAGCGTACCCGGGGCCCCCGTATTGGTGACGTCCAGGGAGTTCATATCGAGTACCGGGCTTGTTGGAGAACCGGCAGTCGGAAACCCGATGGAGCCAGCATTGTCAATGGTAAAGGTACCAACCGTCGTGCCACTCGCAATGCCGATGACACCAGGGGCGGGGTTGGTGTCGCCCGGGCCGTTGTCAACAATGGTCAGCGTGGACGCACCTTGAATAAACTCGAGCGCGAGGGTGGCGTGCGCCGCCGGTGACGAGAGCAGGATTGTCAACCCCGCCCCAGCGACGCCAGCCAGTAGTTTTGCTGTCATACTGTCCTCCTTGACTACCTGACTTTATGAGCGGCGGCCCCGGGAACCCCGGGCGCCGCCAAAGAACGTCCTGGAGGGTTTCATGCAGCATTCATGCCATTACGTAGAATCAATGACTTAGATGTATTAATAAAGATTAACTGTAACGAATACTATACACCTCGCCCGCTAAGACTTATGGTTAACGCGGTATCATTATGGTTAATGCATTCCACCCAGGTTAAACCAAGGGGAAGCGCACCGAAACCTCGTAAAACGATGAGGATCACTGCGGGAGCATACGCCGCTAAAACACGGACGATCCCCAGCTTTCCCGATCGTCTCCCATCCAAGATCGGCGTCTTAATGTTCGAGCACGTGTTGGGGATCGCGCAGCGCCGCTGCAGCCAGGGTATCGGGCGGTACGCATCACGAAATGCCGGCGCACACCGGCCACGGCTACGTTCCTCATTTAAACGCTTTAATTTGGGCTCTTAATCTTGTTTTCTGATCTCAGCTAGGCTTTACCTTGAAACGGATCGGCGTAGCATCCTCATGCCGGCTCTCTGGGGTCGGCTTCCCATGCATCAATCAGGTGAGGCCAAGTGGAGGTTATGGAGCGATCGTGTCCCGGTCCGGAGCCGGAGGAGCTACGCGAGGAGGTGAGAACTCCCGTTTGGATGCCGCTTTTGGCTCCTACTGAGCTGCAAATTGCCAAGCTCGCCTCTGGACGGCCGATATTAGTCATCGCCATTGACACAGAAGCCGAATTTGACTGGCGTGGCCCGTTTTTGCGCACCCTTACCAGCGTGCACAATCTGCGAAACCAGGCTAAGGCGCAGGAAATTTTTGATCGATTTGGCGTTCGACCTATCTACCTCGTCGACTATTCCGTAGCAACCCAGCCGGAAGGCTACCTGCCCGTAAGGGACATACTGCGATCCAATCGCTGCGAGATCGGCGCCCACCTCCATCCATGGGTAACTCCGCCCTTTGATGAGGTGTTGAGCAATCGGACGTCCTTCAGCCAGAACCTCCCCACCTTTTTACAAAAAGAAAAGTTGGCGCGCCTAACCGAGGCCATTACAGCCAATCTGGGAGTTCAGCCAATTTCGTATCGTGCTGGGCGGTATGGTGTTGGTGAGGAAATCGCCGACATCCTGGGGTCCCTGAACTATTCGATCGACATGAGCGTGGATCCTGGCATCGACATGCGTCACCGCGATGGACCAGATTTTAGAAGGGCGCTTGATAGGCCTTATTGGTTTGGGAGACAGGGGGGCCTGCTCGAAATCCCGTCTACTTCCGGTTTCACGGGGCTGATCGCGCACTCAGGGTTCCCAAAGTCGTTTAGCATCGGCGCTTATCGACAAATAGCGAGACCACGACTTAACGATATGTACTCGGTCGGGATCTTTGCGCGGCTCCGTCTCCTCGAACGAATTCCGCTGACTCCCGAGGGGGTTACTCTCGGCGAGTTGCGACGGGTTACGACGACGCTTCTATCCCGCGGTCAGCGCATATTCGTGTTCAATTATCACAGCTCATCGCTGCTGCCCGGG
>JAFAPG010000811.1 GCA_019247235.1 Acidobacteriota bacterium | reverse complement strand
CCCGGGCAGCGGTTTAGCGGACGTCATTACCGGACGCGGCGCGGCTTTCGGAGATCTGTTCAATGACGGACACATCGACGTGGTCATCAACAATCTCGACGCGCCGCCTACCCTCCTGCGTAATGTCGTGCATAATGGCAATCACTGGGTGGGGCT
This sequence comes from Acidobacteriota bacterium, assembly GCA_019247235.1. GTDB lineage: Bacteria > Acidobacteriota > Terriglobia > Terriglobales > Acidobacteriaceae > Gp1-AA145. The sequence goes on along the minus strand of JAFAPG010000811.1, from coordinate 9,196 downwards.
TGAGCTCACCGGCGGCCCCAAGGGTCCTCGGGATGCCATTGGCGCGAAGGTATTCGTGAGTGCCGGCGGAGTGCGGCAGCGTGCCGACATCTGGAGTGGTGGAAGTTATGGGTCCAGTTCAGATTTTCGCCTGCACTTTGGCTTGGGATCTGCTACCAAGATAGACAAAGTTGAGATTGATTGGCCAAGCGGGAACAAGCAAGAGCTTACCTTGCCGGCTGTCGACCGGATCTTCCAAGTGGATGAGATAAGAGGTCTGGTGCACTAATTTAAAGGGAGTTAGTTTCTTCAGTTTTGACCTCCCGATTTTCTCCACTCACGGTTTTCGCGGTTCTTGCGTGCGGTTGAATTTGGTCGAGCCCTGAATGCCTCGGCTCTCGACAACCGTATAGATGGAATCCGCTGCCAGGTTCCGGAACTGGTCCGTAGCTCCGCCTGGCCAGCGGACAGTGACCTTATCGATCATGGCATCATCGCCTAGCCCGAAGTGAAGCCGTTGATCGTTCGAGGAAAGATAGCTGCCGCCGGCACGGACCTCGGCGACCTGCGTCCCGTGCGCGGTCTCGACTGTCACCCGCGCTCCAACGGCACCGCGGTTCGTCTTGCCGCCGATCAGTTTGAACAGCACGCGATGGTAGGAATTGATGCTCTCGTTAATAAACAGAGACGGAGGCGCGCCGATGTTATAGACAACTACATCGACTCGGCCATCATTGTTGAGGTCTCCGAAAGCTGTGCCCCGCCGTGACTGCTGCGTACCATCGTTGAATCCCGCCACCCGCCCGATTTCTTCAAAGCTGTTTCCGCGCAAATTACGGAAAAGCTGGATGGGTTCACGAAAAGGCGCTTCGTGCGGCAGCTGGTCAACCTTCGGCGACACATTCCCGTTGGCCACAAATATATCGAGCCAACCATTGTTCTCGAAGTCCGCGAAGCCACCTCCCCATTTCACCGGCGACGAGCTCAAGGCGGCAAGCTTCGCCTCCCATGCCAGATCGGTGAATCCGCGTTCGGCTTCATTGTGATACAAGCTGATGGGCTGGTTTCCAAAACGCGTTACCATCAAGTCGAGTCTGCCATCGCGATCGTAATCTCCAAAATCGCCCGCCATATTGCCAAGTTCTAAACCAGAGGAATCGACAGCCGTGCCGGTGAGCATCCCTACTTCCTCAAAGGTACCGTCATGTTTGTTGTGATAAAGGTAGTTAGCGTCCATGTCGTTGGCAACAAACAGATCCGGCCAGCCATCGTTGTCATAGTCGCTCCAGGTTACGGCCATGCCTCGCCGTTTTTCAGCGTTGTGTACGCCTGCTTTCTCCGACAGCTCCTCAAACGTGCCATCTCCGCGATTGTGATAGAGCAGTGAAGTTTCTCCTTCGGTGCCGGGCACCTCAATAGGCAGGCCTTTGTAGTTGAAGGCCGGCGATCCAGTCGGCGGAAGATGGTGGATGTCGGAGTGTACATAACGGGCGACAAATAGATCCAGATGGCCGTCGCCATCGTAGTCCGCCCACGCCGCTCCTACACTGAACCCGCCTCCGCCGACATGAGCCTGTTCGGTGACATCTTGAAACCTGCAACCTCCGAGATTGTGATACAGCGCGTTATGACCGTAGCCGGTCACATAAATATCCGGCAGACCATCGTTGTCGTAATCTCCAACCGCTACCCCCATACCCCAACCGCGCGTGGTCAGGCCGGCTGATCGAGTGATGTCGGAAAACTTCAGGTCGGAGTCTTGGTGGTATAGCAACAGCATGGGATCGCCGCCCTGAAGATAATGCTCGATGGTCGAATCCCCGGTGACCAGGATGTCCAATTTGCCGTCGTTGTCGCAGTCAAATAAGGCAACTCCTCCTCCCATGGTCTCGATCAGGTAGCGTTTATATGGACTACTCGGAGGTAGGGTGGTCAATCCGGCAACCCGGGCAATATCACGAAAATGTACTCCGCTGTGGGATCCCGGCGCGCTCACCGCCATTGGCAACCACAAGGTGATGGTAGTGGCCGCTGCGGCTATAGCAAAGATGATTGTGAAACGCATTAGTGGGCGCCCGAGCCGAGCGATGGGTCCCAAGCCACGGCTCGCGCCCAATATCGAGATGCTGTCGTCGTGTCTTGATGCAAGACAGAAATTCTTGCCAGGTTGTTGTAAGCCTCTCCAATGATCGGCTGAAGTTGCGAGATAAACTGCTGAGCCTTAGCTCGCTCGGCCGCAGCAAGGGGCTCAAGATTCGAGGAAGCTTCGAATTCGCCTTCGGCAAGCGGTGTGAGCGAACGTGGTGAATACGTTTCGGGGGCTCGGGCCCGGAGTTCGGCGCGGAGTTTCTCCGCCACAACAATCTCGCGTTTGCCCTCGTCGATCGCGCCCCGCTGCTCAAGAAGACGTCCGAGCATATAATGAGCGCGGACAAGGGTGAAGTTGAGCTCTTTGCCAGGCCTCGATGACGCCGTCATGGCCCGCAACAATTTCTCCGCTTGGCTTCCCCGAGCGGTCTCGGCGTACAACTGGGAAAGCAACAAATTCGTGGCCTGGTCGCCGGAGTTGATGCGCGCTGCCTGCAAGAGGTGGCGCTCGGCCCGCTCCAGCTGATGTTGTTCGAGGGCGATGTAGCCTAGCATGTAATGACCCCGGAAATCCTGAGGATTGTCTTTCAGCTGTGCCTCGAATTCAGGCACGGCATTTCCGTATCCGGCTGCTTCGTTCTGCGCCAGGTAGGCGATTCCCAGATAGTAGTGCGCATCCGGCGCTTGAGGAGTTCGGGCAAGCACCTTGCGCAGCTCCTGGATCGCGAGTTGCGGGTAATCACCATAGTAATAAAGGCTGGCAGCGATGACCTGATTTCGAGTCGTGTCACCAAAGGTTCGCAACGCCTTACTCAATACCAGTTGCGCTTGAGGCAGCTGTTGCGATCGCAGATAGCTGAGGGCCCCGAGGCGCCAGGTTTCGGCAAAATATCCTCGAGCCGCCGCAGCCTCAAAATGCTTCGCCGCCTGCGAATATTCCCTCTCTTCGAAGTTGATACGTCCAAGAACCACTTCAGCGCGCGCATTTTTCTGGTCGCGCTCAAGAGCTGACTGCGCCATGGCTCGCGCCTCCGGCAACCGACCTTGATCGAAAAGCGCTGAAGCATAGTCGAGCCGCATCGTGGGATCGAAGTCGACAAACCCGAGGGCCTCATCGAAAGCGAGATCCGCACGGTCAGATTCGCCCATCCGAGCTCGTGCATTGGCGATCCGGTGAATGGCCTGCCCCAGAAAGGCCTTATATTCGAGCGCAGCTCTGTCCTGGTCTCCGCTCCGGAGTGCCACCTGAGCTCCGTCCAAGTGCGCCATCATTGGGTCAGAAGCGCGCTGAGCGTAAAGCCCTTCGTCGCTGCAGGCTACCAGGCAGAGCAGTAGAATTGTGCGGGAACGAAGACCATGGCGCTTACTTGCCTGCGCCGGCCTTTCTGCCCCAGCCCTGAGCGTCGAAGCCATGACAGAATGATAAAGCAGGTCTCGCGCCGGAGCGAGAACCCATCAGCCGGCGAGAGCGCGTCGGGCGGCGAGAGCCACGGGCGAAGGGCGGTTCAATGGTCTGCTGCATACCCGATAGACTCTACTTGGGCCTGGCGAAGATGAGCATGGGAAGCTTCCTACGGACAGCCTTGTTCTTTCTTTTCTTAGCACCCGTCCTTTTCTTAGCACCCGTCACCATTGGCCAGAGCTCAAGCTCGAACGCGGCTGCGGATCAAGAAATTCAGAGCGGTGTGTCCGCTTTGCGCCAAGGAAGATATTCAGAGGCGGAGCAGCATTTTAGGCAGGCCGAAAAGTTGGCTGGCGAACCCTCCGCACAGGCTACCGCGGGCCTCGCCATGTCGGAATTGCAGATGGGCCATTTCGCAACTACCCGTGAATTAGAGACTAAAGTTTTACAGATGGTCTCGGGCGCTCATCCGCGTGCCGAAGCACACAATCTCATTGGAATGGCCTGGCTGCGCGAATCGGCCGAGAGCACCAGCGCAGATCAGCTTCAGGCCGCCGAGCAGTCTTTTCGCGAAGCAGTTCGCCTGGATCCCTGGTTTGATTCCGCTTACTTCAATCTCGGAGAGGCGCTCCTTCGGGAAAAACGCCCCGCCGAAGCGGCACCTGCGTTCAGGAAGTTCATCGACGCCTCGGCCGCAGGAGGGGATGCTGCTCAGGATCAAGGCTTTCCTCTTACGCCGGAGCGGCCCGCGCCCAAATACCAATTCAAGGACAGCGATGGCCGCTTGCTCTCATCTGATTCCATGCATGGCCGCTTTGTGCTGCTGGACTATTGGGCAACCTGGTGCCCGCCTTGTCTTCGAGCACTGCCAGTCATGCGCGAACTGGCACACTATTTCACCCCCGCTCAGCTCACGGTGATCAGCATTGATGAGGACTCGCCCGATCAGAAGACATGGCGCGACTTTACGGCCAGGGAAAGAATGGATTGGATCCAAGTCTGGGACAAGGATGCGGAGAGCTATTTTAGTTTCGGACTGGCGCCACGCCCTGATCTCAGCCTGCCAAGGTATGTTTTACTGGACCAAAATAACTTTCTCCTGCGCGTCTATAGCGGTACAGACCGGCTGGGCTTTGTAGTTGGCGAAATCGTTCGCAGCGTGAATCGGCAGCCACCCGGCCCTTAAAATCTCAAAGCTGGGGCTGCCGGACTTGGAGGTCGAAATGAACGCAACGCGGCTCTGAATCCTTTTACAACCCTAATGCCCTATGCTGCTAAAATGATCGCTTGACATCTTGTCGCGTGGGGTCGGAGAGCGCTGAGCTTCTCTTCGCCCGTGATGTGAAAGCAATGATTTAAAGGACGCTGAGCAACGTGACGGCGGCAACGCATCGCAATACCCTTACTCTTAGCTGGTTTTTACTGTCTCTCCTGCTCATTCCCAACCTTCAAGCCCAGCGCGGCGGTAATACGGTACAGTTGGGAGGCCACTCGCTTGAAATTCACATTCTTAACGAATCAGGTGCCCCTCTGAACCTTTCTCTGCGTGTCGAGGTGCTCGCAAGCGGCGGCTACCACATTGCCGAGGCCTACTCAAATCGTGAACAGGGAGTGGCTGAATTTGAGGGCCTCGCCGACGGCATTTTTCAGGTGCGTATCAGCGGTCTCGAGATCGAGCCTGTGGTCTCGAGCTTTCAGATTGTTCCCACCGAGAGCATGCATCGGGAGTACGTTCGCATCGATCTCAAGAAACCAAAAGAAGAGTCGAAAAATTCACCGAACGACGGTTCGACGGTTTCTGCCCAGGATCTTGCCGTGCCGGAAAAGGCCCGTGCTGAGTTCGAGAGAGGTATGGAGGCACACGCCAAGGGGGATGACAAAGCCGCGCAGCAAGCACTAGAACGCGCCCTCGAGCTCTATCCCACATACGTAAAGGCTCATAACAACCTGGGCGTGCTTTATCAGCAAGCCGGCCTGTTAACCAAGGCCGCCCTGGAATATTCGAAGGCGGTCAGTATCGATCCTAAGTTCGCCGCCGGTTATATCAACCTGGCGAAGATCTCGATTGCCCGTGGCACTCTGGCGGACGCCAAGACGGAACTGAAGAAAGCGCTTTCGGAAACCCCTGATGCCGTGAATGTCATGGTCTTACTGTGTTCAACGGAGTTCGCCAGCAATGAGTATCCAGAAGCATTGGCAACCGCCCGCCACATTCACCATTTGAGCCAGGATGCGCAATATGCTGATGTGCACCTGATCGCGGCAAAGATTTTGATTTCTCAAGGCAAGCCTAAGGAGGCCGCATCGGAATATCAGATGTTCGTGACGGAACGGCCTAATGATGCCCGATCAGAAAAGGTCAAGTCGCTGATTGCCAAACTCTCCGCTCAACAATGACAGATGGCAATCGCTTGGTTACGCTCTTTCTCCCCTTTGGTCTTGGCCGCATCGGTTACTCTTTCGGCTACTGCCTTCGCAGCCGAAACCGCAGATAACTTCTCCGAGCACTATCAATCCGCGGTTAACTTCATGGTCTCTGGTGATCGGGAGCACGCTGCTGGGGAATTTCGCGCATTCCTCACCACCGCCTTTCATCGGCTCGCCAATGGAGAAGCGGGAAACGGTGCCTTTGAGGCTGCCTTTCGTGATTTCGAAGAGGCGCTGAAGTTCTCGCCTGACGATATCGCGGTCAAATCGGACTACGCCAGGGCTTGCCTTGACGCCGACAAGCCTGTTCAGGCGCGTGCTCTCGCGGAGTCGGCGGTTACCTCCGAGCCCAACGCGGATACGACGCTTCTCTACGGCCGGGCGCTGTTCCACATGGGCGAGTTCTCCCGTGCCGTGGCCGAGTTACAGCGATCCTATCGCCTTCAACCCGGATTCAATACCGGGTATCTGCTGGCCAAGACTTACTTGCTGCTGCGTCAGGAAGGTGATGCGCGAACTTTATTCCGTCAGATGGCAAGCGCTTTTGGCGATACCGCTCGCACCCATGTCTTTTTTGGCCGGGCGTATAGCGAGACCGATTATCGCGCCGAAGCCATCGAGGAGTTTCACCGCGCCATGAATAAGGAGCCGCGAGCGCCGGACGTGCACTACTACCTGGGTGTGGCCTTGCTGGGGCATAACGAGTCTGTCCGGTATGCGCAAGCCATCCCCGAATTCCAGGCCGAGCTCGAGCGGAACCCATCTGATTTTCGTAGCCATTACATGCTCGGATACATCGCTCTCAAGCAGCGCGATTTTGGCGAGGCAGAAAAAGAATTGTCGGCCGCGTTGCGGCTGCGCCCGGAGGATTTCGAGTCCCTTCTTAAGCTAGCGGAGGTCTACTTAGGGACCGACCGCGATCGAGATGCCGAAGGCCTCCTGCGCAGTGCCATCTCGAGTCAGCCGCAGCAAGCAACCGAACAGCTCTCGCGCGCACACTACGCGCTCGCCAGGATTCTCGAGCGGCGTGGCAGTCGGCAGGAAGCGCTGAAGGAATTTGAGGCCGTAGCTGCCATTCAACGCCAACTAGGTCCCATTTCCACGCAGACCGAGGACAAGCACACCGCCGAGGCGCAGGAGAGAGCCATTGCAACCGGACCTGAGTGGGTGGCGAAGTCAGCTCAACTAGAACAATTCAAGACCCACCTGGCGCCGGCGCTGGCACAGTCCTATGACAGTCTGGGGATTATCGCCGCCGGTGACGGCCATTTCGTCCAGGCGGTCACCGATTTCAAAACCGCGGCCAGCTGGGATCCCACGCTTCAGGATCTGGACCGAAATCTGGGCCGGGCTGCGTTCCTGGCAGGCGATTTTCGGCAAGCCATAGCCGCCCTCTCAAAATACCTAGAAACTCATCCCCAGGATCCTTCCGCTCGCGGAACTCTCGGTCTTAGCCTTTTTCATCTCGGGGAGTATGAAAAAGTGGTGGACGTGCTCGCACCTATGCAAGAAGCCATGCAATCAAACCCTGAGTTGTTAAACGCGTACACGGTTAGCCTTGGCAAGACCGGGAAGAAGTAATTCTCGTCTCTCGGTGAATGAACATAAGCTAGTCGGTGCGCGCAAGCGGAGCTTTGTCGGTTATACCTTGGCCTTCCACAATGGTATAGATATATCCAGCCGGCAGATTGTTATAGACCTCTTGTTGCCCACTCGGCCAGGAAATTTTCGTGCTCTCGGCGGTTGCGTTCTGACCCACTCCGAAGTTCAGCCGTAAGTCATTTTGTGAAAGATAGCTGCTGCCGCCCCGTATCTCGCTCGACTGAACCAGCTTGCCTGCGTTCACGGTTATCCGAGTATTGATTGCCGCCCGATTGCTTCGAGTTCCCACCAGACGAAACATCACGGAATGGTTCGCCGATTGGGTGCGGTTGATGAGCAGGGTTGGAGGCTCACCTACATTGAGCAGAAGCAGATCAGGCCGGCCATCGTTATTGACATCCCCAACCGCCAGCCCGCGACGCGAATGCAGCTTTGAATGATTCACTCCCGAGATTTCGCTGACGTCTTCGAAATGTCCATTTTGCAAATTTCGGAACAGCAGCAGCGGTTCGGAATAGGGAACGGCGTCCTTCAGCCGGTCCATTTGAGGATAGGCGTGGCCATTGGCGATGACGATGTCGGGCCAGCCATCGTTATCCAAGTCGACAAATGCGGCTCCCCAGCCGACGTAAGGCAAGGTAGCTTCGAGAATTCCCACCTCTCCCGCCATCTGATCGTACTGGCCATCTCCGCGGTTGCGAAATAGATTGCTTCCTTCCTGACTGAAGTTCGTGATCAAAATGCTTTGCCTTCCCTCATGGGCAAAATCAGCGATATCGACGCCCATGGACGCCTGCATCCTTCCATCACTGTCTAATGCTGTTCCAGAAATCAGGCCAACCTCTTCGAAAGTGCCGTCATGTTTGTTGCGATACAGGTAGTTCGGTCCAGCGTCATTCGACACATACAAATCGGGCCAGCCATCGTTTTGAAGATCAGCCCAAACCCCCTGCATTCCGAAGTAGTGATTAGGGTCGCTTACCCCCGCTTTGCCGCTCACCTCCTCGAACGTACCGTCGCCACGATTGTGAAAAAGGAGATCCGATTCGCCCGGGAGACCGTCGGGCCCGCATAGAACGCGCAATGACAAATACAGGCAAGGCGCGCCGGAACGATTGGTTTCGGGCAGGGCATCGATGTCTTCATGCACATATCGTGGAACGAACAGATCTACGCGCCCGTCGCGATCATAGTCGCCCCAGGCTGCGCCGGTGCTAAAGCCGCCGGCTCGAACACCCGCTCGGTCGGTGACATCCTCAAACCGGCAATTGCCAAGATTACGGTATAAAACGTTGCCGCCGTAGCCAGTGACGTACAGGTCCTGCCAGCCATCGTTGTCGAAATCGGCAACCGCCACTCCCATCCCCCAACCTTTTCGAGTCAGTCCGGCTGCAGCGGTAATGTCCACAAATTTCAAACCCGGTTCCTGGCGATAGAGACGTACCATTGGATCGCCTCCTTGACGGAAACGTTCTACCGTGGAACCACCTGCAACCACAATATCCAGCTTCCCATCGTTGTTGCAGTCGATAAAACCCACACCGCCACTGGTTGATTCCATGATGTACAACTCATTGGGAGAAGAGATATGCGCCCCCGTGAGGCCGGCCTGCCTACTAATGTCTTCGAATTTCGGGAGGGCGAGATTTCGTCGCAGTTGTGCAACAGCTAACCCGGCAATCAATAGGAGAAAGGCTC
>JAFAPG010000806.1 GCA_019247235.1 Acidobacteriota bacterium | reverse complement strand
GGCTGGACAACGGGAAGATTGTCCGGTTCCCGGGTTTCCGGGTTCAACACAGCACGATGCGCGGTCCGGCAAAGGGCGGCATCCGATTCCATCCGAACGTCACGATCGACGAAGTACGGGCGCTGGCCACGTGGATGACGTGGAAGTGCGCCGTGGTGAACATTCCCTTCGGTGGGGCCAAAGGGGGAATCATCTGTGATCCCCACAAGATGTCGCAGGGAGAGCTCGAGCGCATGACCCGGCGCTACACCGCGGAGCTGGTCGAATTCATCGGTCCGGAAAAAGACGTGCCCGCCCCCGACGTCAACACCAACGAGCAGGTCATGGCCTGGATGATGGACACCTATTCCATGCACATGCGGCAGACCGTAACTTCAATCGTTACCGGCAAACCCATCGACATTGGCGGCTCGCGCGGCCGTCGAGAAGCAACCGGGCGCGGCATCATGATCGTTTGCGATGAGGCCATCAAGAAGCTCGGACTACGTCCTGCCGAGACACGTGTGGTTGTGCAAGGTTTTGGCAACGTCGGCTCCAATTGTGCCCGCCTGATGGCCCAGGCGGGGTACAAGATCATTGGCATCATCGAGGTGGATGGGGCCATCTACAACGGACGCGGAATTAATATGGAAGCGCTCTGGGGATATCGCGAGCGCACGCGTACTATTGCTGGCTTTCCCGAGGCGGAAAAAGCCGATCCCGGAGAGTTAATGCTCAGCGACTGCGAAATTTTGATTCCCGCCGCCATTGAAAATCAGATTACGAGTCGGAACGCCGCCGCCATCAAGTGCCGTATTCTCGCCGAGGGCGCCAATGGGCCGACGACCGCGGCGGCCGATGAAATTCTGGCGAGCAAGGGCGTCTTTATCATTCCTGATATCCTCTGTAATGCCGGAGGCGTCACCACTTCCTATTTTGAATGGGTTCAGGACCGCCAAGGCTACTTCTGGAAAGAAGCGGTAGTCAACGATCGGCTCGAAGATATCATGGTGAGCGCTTTTCACGATGTGGTGCGCTACGCCCAGACGCATAATGTAAACAATCGAATCGCCGCCTACATGTTGGCGATCGATCGGGTCGCCTATACCATTCGACAGCGCGGGATTTACGCTTGAAGGAGCCTCAGATGCGCAAACTTTGGATTGTAGTACTCGTCGCCCTACTTGGACCGGCCCTGTCGGTTCCATCCAGGGCGGGAAATCGCCTCGAAAGCAGCGCTCAAACCTCGAGCGCAAGCTCGGGCTCGACCAGCTCGAAGAGCGCAACCGCCAAGGCGCAACCAACCGCAGGCACTTTGGTCGATATCAACTCCGCGACTAAGGATGAGCTCGATGGTCTCCCCGGCATCGGCCAAGCCTATGCCCAGAAGATCATCGCCAACCGGCCGTATCGTAGCAAGCGTGACCTGATAACCAAAAAGGTAATCCCCCAATCCACCTACGACAAAATCAAAGATCAGATCATTGCCCATCAGGGGACGACGTCGAAATCCTCTGCCAAGCCCTAGCGAGGCTGAATCGGCGTTTCGAAGATCTAGGCGACACAAGAGGCCTCGGCGGGCCTCTTGCCCGTGCCTCAAGATCACTCTAGGCCTAGTACCCATCGCGATCACCGACCCGACCTTAGGCAACTGTGCTTGGTCACACATCCTCGCTAGACTTCCCGAAACAGGGTAAAAGACGCGCGGGGGAACCGCAAAGCCACATGCATATTGAATGGTTTAACCAGCACAGTATTCCATTTCAGGTCGTGGTCGCCTATATACCCCTGGTGGCGACCGTTGCCACCACGATTCTGAGCCTGGTGCTTGCGCGTGCCACGCTGCGCTACACCGAGACCACGGATAAAAGCCTGGCGTTGGCGCGTGAGGAATTCGAGCGCCAGTGGTCCCCCGAGTTGCATGTAAAACTGGAGAGGACCGGAGCGCGAAAAATGAAAATCGTGGTCACAAACCTGGCCAGGATTTCTGTCCTCTTGCAGATGGTGCAATTGCGGAAGCTCGCACTGGCGGTGCCCTCATTGCGCTCGCTCCTGAATGAACCGCTGGTCGGAGGATGCACCTGGACAGAGGAACTAGGGCAGCATCTGTTTGCCTGCACCGGCGACGATTATGAAGGCCAAATCGCCGCCTCCGTGACCTTCTATGCCTGCGGTCGCCTGTTTCGTACCGAGTGGTTCCGCTTTCAAATCCACGTCAGCCGCGGAGAAATAGTCGCGCTCGATCCGGTCAACATTGCTGCCCGGCGCGTGCAAACGGTCGACGACCCCTCTGAGCTTACGCAGCAAGAGCTAGTACAAGATGTGGTGAAGGCAAAAGCAGCAAATGCAGGATCGCAGTCTTGACAAGCCTAAGCGGCGATTTCCTAGACAGCAGCACACGGGGCCGGCTCAGCCTTACGGACGAATCGTTGGCATCGTGAAAAGGGCTTGCTGATGTCGACCAGCGACAGGGTTCGCGAGCGATCCTGTCCACTTGAAGTTCTGTAACCTATTACGCGCGCGAAACTTAGCTCTGGCCGGTATCCATTTCGGGGGGTTCCCCGAAAACAGGCCCCGGGCAGGTCGTTACCTCCCAAACCAGACCTCGCGATTAAGCCTTGCTGATGACCGACCGATTGAGCTTCTTACACCCGTTTTCGTTGCTTCGTCAATCCTCGTGGAGGATAATTTAATTACATCCCGAACGTTTGAAGGCCGAGAGCCGGTGAACCTTCCCAACTCTATTACGCTGACCCGAATCTGCAGCATTCCGCTATTCATGTGGGTGCTGTCCAGCACGCGATTTACCAGCGTTAACGGGGAAAAAGAGCTGCTTGCCTCGGCTCTTTTTATTGCTGCCTCGATCACCGATGGCATTGACGGCTACATTGCTCGGCGGCGGGGCCAGATCACCACCATGGGTATGCTGCTTGATCCACTGGCGGATAAGCTGTTGATCGCCGCAGCCTTCGTAACCTTAGTTCAATTCAATCCGCGAATGGTGCCGGCATGGATTGCGGTCATCATTATTGGTCGCGAATTCTTGGTCAGCGGTCTGCGTTCGATTGCCGCCTCCGAAGGGTTCACCATTGAAGCCAGTGATCTGGGCAAGTTTAAGATGTTTGTGCAGATCGTCTCGGTGGTGGCGGTCATCCTCGATCATCGCTGGCATCAGTGGCCCATCTATGGCATTTACATTTTCCCCGTGGACTGGATCGCTCGCTTAGCCATTGGC
>JAFAPG010000805.1 GCA_019247235.1 Acidobacteriota bacterium | reverse complement strand
GTATTGCTCGTTGCTCGTGCAGAACGTCGGATTCCACTGCTTCAGATTCGTTGATAAACGCTAGCCGACTTGAACTAAGCCGCTTTGCGGCGCACGCTTTCGCGTGTCGTTGGTCGGTGCCACATGAGCTGAACTAAACTGTGTCGCAGAGGAGAGATATCTCTGTGACCCATTTACGCCAGATCATGCTTGAGGAGTTGAGGCGCCGTAACTTCGCCGCTACGACGATTCGCTCATCTCCCACTACATACAAATCCCATAGACCCGAGGGGCGGCTTCCTTCAAGTCGCTGATCTGAAGTGCCCAAAAGCGGAGAGCTGCAGCTGTGCATTACTCTCCATGGGCGCTGCAGATACAGCCCTAGGACTTGGCGGGACTAATCGTGCCTAATAAGGAGTTATCATGCGAAGTGCTCCTGGGAAAGGCGCCGCCCGTCCATCGCTTATGCTCAACTGTTCTGTACGGCTTCAATGCTCACATATTGACTCGCCCTTTCCTGCAGTGTACGCTTTAAATAAGTACATGGAAATAGCATGCCCAGAGCAGCTGTGGACGACAACCAGCGAATGAACCTTCGACTCCGGCCAGAGCAAAAGGCGACGCTCATGCGCGCTGCGGCGTTGAGGCACACAGACCTGACGGACTTTGTCCTGCAACCCGCCTTGCGGGAGGCCGAGGCTGTGATCGAGGAATCCGAACGCATGGTCCTATCCGATCGCGACAGCCTCTTGGTGCTGAATCTACTCGAAAACCCGCCTGCGTCGAATGCTAAGCTGCGGGCAGCGATCGCTGCAATGCCAAAACCGACCCGGAAGCGGGTGTGAACCTTCCCGCCTGGCACGAAGAGCCGATCTTGAAAACGCATGATCGGAAGTCTTTCGACTGTGGCGATCCCTCAATGAATGACTTTTTGCAGCGTTACGCCCGCCAGAGCCATGAATCGGGGGCCGCGAAAACCTTTCTCGCAATTGACAACAAAGACAACAAGATCGTCCTAGGGTTCTACAGCTTAGCTCCAGGCGCTCTGGCTTACGCGGATACGCCGGAGCTGGTTCGCCGCGGCCTCGCCCGGCACGATGTGCCTGGGTTTCGGCTCGCACGTATTGCCACGGACCTCCGCTGGCATGGCCAAGGTCTCGGAGGCCAACTCCTCGCCGCCGCTGCGCGTCGCTGCCTGCGCGCCGCGACTGAGGTCGGGGGGGTTGTGCTGATCATCGATGCAAAGAACGACCGCGCTGCCCGGTGGTACACGAATTACGGTGCTGTGCCTCTGACCAACAAGCCTCTGACGCTGATCATGCCCCTCGTCACCTTTGCTGCCGACCTAGAAGCGGCAGGGCAGTTATAAGCCGTCCCTAGCCTTGATGGCATCGACCTGCTTTTTGTATGGGAATGCTCGAGAAGCTGGGAAGGTTTCCAGCTGGGGCTGAGATTTCCGGCGGGAAGCGTGAACGACGCCCTTCCGACCTCCGAGCCAAGGAAATGCACCCTGACCTATAATCATGACGCGCAATTCATTTTACCGTTCGAGCTGAGGTGCTATCGTCGAGGATACCGGCGACTCTAACCGCCCCAACTCAGAAGCGCGGTTTTCGCGCTTGGGGATTCCGCATGGGAAGCCGACTTGAACTAAGCCGCTTGGCGGCGGACGCTTTCGCGTGTCGTTGGTCGGTGCCACATGAGCTGAACTAAATTGTGTCGCAGAGGAGGAGATATCTCTGTGACCCATTTACGCCAGATCACGCTTGAGGAGTTGAGACGCCGTAACTTCGCCGCTACGACGATTCGCTCATACATCCACGGTGTTGAGCACTTCAGCCGACATTTCCATCGTCCGCCTGACCAACTCGGTCCTGAGCACATCCGCAAGTATCAGGCGATGCTCTTCACGAACTTGAAGTTCAGCCCGAACACCGTGACACTGCGGTTAGCCGCCCTGCGTTTTCTCTACATCCGTGTGTTGAAGCAAAACTGGAGCATTGCACAAACACCCTATCCAAAGAAGTTCTTTCGTCTTCCGGAGATTCTCAGCCAGGAAGAGGGGGCACGTCTGATCGATGCGGCAGAGTTGCCCTTTCACCGCATCTTGTTAATGACGCTCTATCCTACGGGCGCACGCCGAGCGGAGGTCACGCACCTCAAGGTGAGTGATATCGACAGCCAGCGCATGGTCCTACCCATTCGCGGAGGTAAGGGACGCAAGGATCGTGACGTCATACTCAGCCCGAAACTACTCGAAGCGCTGCGCGACTACTGGCGCGGGCTTCGACGTAAGTCCACGACCTCGCTGTTTCCCGGCAACCGATGGGAGACGGCAAATTACCCGGTCACCACGAAGGTTCTATGGACGGCTTGCCAGAGCGCCGCAAAACGCGCCGGACTGGAGCACAAGCACATCCATCCCCATACTTTGCGCACTGCTTCGATAAGGCATCAACGAGCATGACCGCGCCGCCTTACGATGAGGCGCGGGCGGCCGGAGATTAGGGCCGCGGGCCTCCGCTTATGAATTGTCTCGTCTGAAAACGGTAGGCTACTGCTCAGGGCATAGTCAACAGAGCCGCCGTACCATCGGACCACTTATCTGCCAGGATGAACAGAACCGTCACACGCTCCTCCCGGTCAACATTCACCATGACGGGTGAGTTGGGATCGTCGGCTGCCCAGTTCTTGGTCATGTCGCCGGGGGAATAAAACATTACATGCGGGTGCCAGCTCTTACCGCGGTCGTTCAAGTACTGCTGCTTTGACATCATGTAAGCCATTCCCCCCGGCTCGAGAGGAGGCAACTTCCTGTTGTCGAGCGCCGTCGCGATTGCCTGCGCGATTTCAGCCTTCGATTTTCCTGCCCGCACAAGCCTTGTCTTCATGAGGTAGATGGGCGCAAAGC
>JAFAPG010000775.1 GCA_019247235.1 Acidobacteriota bacterium | reverse complement strand
GATGGTCATCGGGTGCCCGCCTATCGCACTGAGGCCGACGTTCCGCCCGATTCGCGCACGGAAACCTTCGTGGCGATGAAGCTGGCCATTGACAATTGGCGCTGGGCGGACGTGCCCGTGTATTTGCGCACCGGCAAGCGCTTGGCTGCGCAAAACACCCACATCGTCATCCAATTCCGACGGGCTCCGTTTGTGCTGTTCCGCGACACTCCGGTCGAAAACCTCATGCCCAATCAGCTGGTGCTGCACATTCAGCCGGAAGAAGGCATCTCCCTGCAGTTTGCCGCCAAAGTTCCTGGACCGATCATGCGTCTGGGGGCAGTGGACATGAATTTTGAGTACGCAGATTATTTTGGCACCCAGCCCAGCACCGGATATGAACGCCTGCTGCATGATTGCATGATTGGGGATCAAACCTTGTTCCAACGCGCCGACATGGTGGAGGCCGGCTGGTGTGTGGTCAGCCCGGCGCTTGACGTCTGGAAGGCTCTCCCTCCCCGCAACTTTCCTAACTATCCGGCCGGCACTTGGGGTCCGCGCGAAGCTGACGAATTGCTCGAGCGCGACGGACGGCACTGGAGGAACTTCGAAAAATGATCTTGGCCGGCGACATCGGCGGCACACATGCCAGACTGGCCTTCTTTGATGTCGAGAATGGACAATTCAAGCTCATCAAATCGGCGGTTTTTCCCAGTCAACACTACCCCGGCCTGGATCGCATTGTTGCCGAATTCGTTCACCATGCCGGCCTACGTCCCGCCCAAGCCTGTTTCGGAATCGCCGGGCCGGTCACCGACGGCCGGGTCGTGGCCTCCAATCTGCCTTGGGTGGTTGAGTCCAAGCTGCTGGCCAACGAACTCGAACTCCGCCGGGCGGCGCTCATCAATGATCTTGAGGCCACAGGCTGGGGAATAGCCGCCCTGGCAGAAGGCGATATGGTGTCTCTCAACGACGTAGCCCAGCAGCCTGGATCAACAACCGCAGGCAATCAGGCGGTCATTGCCGCAGGCACCGGTTTGGGCGAAGGCGGGTTGTACTGGGACGGTACTCGGCACTACGTTTTCGCCTCCGAAGGCGGACATTCAGATTTCGCCCCGGTCAATGACATTCAGGTTGCCTTATTTGAATATCTGCGCACCCGATTCGGACGGGTCAGTTATGAGCGAGTTCTCTCAGGACCCGGGTTGGTTAACGTCTTTGAATTTTTGCGAGACACGCAAAAAGCCAAAGTGGCGGACTGGCTGACCGAGGAGATGGCAAATTCTGACCCGGCGGCGGCCATCTCCCGCGCAGCCATCGAGCGCCGCGAGCCGCTCTCTGAGCAGGCCTTAGATATTTTTGTCTCCGTCTTCGGCGCCGAAGCCGGGAACTTGGCTCTCAAACTCAAAGCCACCGGTGGGGTATTCGTCGCCGGCGGTATTGCTCCCAAAATTCTTCCTAAACTTCTCAGCCCCCTTTTCCTTGAGCCCTTTCTTGCTAAAGGACGCTTGCGGCGGCTAATGGAGGTCATGCCCGTCAAAGTGATCACCAACGACAACTTGGCCTTGCTGGGAGCCGCGCGTTGCGCGCTGGTGCAATCAGGTACCTGATCGATGTCTGCTCGGCCGAAGGTGCGTGTTTTTGACTCCGCCCAAGAACTATTTCAAGGTGCGGCCGAGACTTTCTGCCGCCTCGGTCGAGAAGCCATTCAGAAACGCGGAAGATTCACGGTTGCACTCTCGGGCGGTTCCACGCCGCGCAGCCTTCACCGGGAGCTGGTCAGCAACTTCCGCACGGCCCTCGCCTGGAACCAGGTTTGCTTTTTTTGGGGCGATGAGCGCCATGTTCCACCAGATTTTCCCGAGAGCAACTACCGCATGGCGCAGGAGACCTTGCTCTCCCCCCTCGCTATTCCTGCCGAACATATCTTTCGTATGCCGGGCGAGATCGCAGATGCCGAGCTGGCAGCCCGCATTTACCAGCACAGCCTGCAGGATTTCTTTCGGCCCGGCCCGGGCGAGTTTCCGCGTCTAGACTTCATCCTTCTCGGCATGGGGGGGGATGGCCATACGGCTTCGCTCTTTCCGAACACGCCAGGCCTGGAAGAGCGGGAGCGATGGGTGGTGGCAAACTGGGTCGAGCAACACAGCACCTTCCGCATCACCTTCACCTACCCGGTTCTCGATCGTGGCGCCTACGTGATGTTTCTTATTAGCGGCGCGACCAAAGCCGACATGGTGGCGAAGGCGCTTCGCGATCCCGCTGCCCACCTGCCTTGTCAGCGAGTTGAGTCCCTTCAAGGAGAGCTTGTGTGGTATCTCGATCGAGAGGCCGCGGCCAAGCTTGATTCGACCGCCCAGTCCCGCGGCTGATCAGAAGACCGGACTTAAGTTATGCATTTTCTGATAGAGCTTGCGGTCAACCGTGCGCAGGATTTCTTCCATGCTGGTCCCAGTCACGTAGGCTGCTAGTCCCCAACTGAAAGAGAGGCGGTGGCTGGAGGCGTTCGTGGTATTCCACTCTTCGGTCCCGCGCCGTAGACGCTCGAGCGGGAATTCGGCTTGCTGTTCGCTGGTCTCCGGCATAACCACCAGAAACTCATCGCCTCCTTGGCGGAAGACCAAGTCGCCGCCGCGAAAGACATTCTTGAGCAGCCGGGCAAATTCGGTCAGCAGGCGATTGCCTTCGATATTACCCAACTTGGTATTGACCTCGCGAAAGCCATTGATATCGAGAATCAGAAAGGTGATGGGAGTTCCACAGCGGTTGGCGCGAGCCAGTTCATGGGAGATCAATTCATTCAAGGCCCGGCGGTTTAACAGCTGAGTCAGGGGATCGATGAGTGAGAGGCTCTCGAGCCGCTCATTTAACACCAGCTCACTGATCAACGCCTTGCGGGTGCTGTTCAGCGTCACCCGCTGTGAAAGCAAATAGATATTGAATAGCACTACTAAGCAGATCAAACCCAGAAATAACTGAGGCAGATAGGCCTGTTCCACGCGAACGATACGCTGCGTCCACATCAGGTTGGGCGCGATGAGAGCCAGAAATCCCCCGGTTAGGACCAGGATCATTAAAGTCACAATCGACCACAGTTGCATGTCGCGACTAGAGAGTTCCTGGATTTGCTTCTGGATCTCTTCGGCGCGCACCTGCATAGACGGCGGTTCTCGCCTGACCTGCGACATTCCCTCTCCCCCCCTTGCACAAGACGCGACAATATCGCGTGACTTCCACGATTTTAGCGGCAAAGCTCCGGGGCAATGGTTGTCGGCGGTTACGTCAGTAAGCGGCGAGCGCAGGCGCTCGCCTACGGTGTGAACACCGAAAGACATGGCCGTTGGTAAGTCGACCCGGGGTCGATGTGATTTAATCTTCCCGTGCTGGTTGGCCAAGCGCTCAAAGCTGGCATCACGCAGCTCGCGTCCCAGGGCGTTCCCTCGCCCCGGATGAACGCGGAGCTTCTGCTGATGTTTACCTTGGGTTGGGGCCGAGCACACCTTTATGGCCACCCAGAACAGGCGCTCACTCCCGAACAGCAAAGTGCTTATGAACAGGCTCTTGGCCAAAGAGCGAGTGGAATACCGGCGCAGTACATCACCGGCCACCAAGAGTTCTGGGGCATGGATTTGATCGTATCGCCGGCCGTGCTGATTCCGCGCCCCGAGACGGAACACGTCGTAGAGACCGCGCTTGAAATTTATCGCCGCAGAAACACGCGGCGAGAGCGCACCACGGGTACAAATCGTATGGTCGATGTGGGCACGGGCTCAGGTGCCATCGCCATGGCCTTAGCGCGGGAGATGCCGGATGCCGAACTGCACGCCACTGAGATCTCACCCGCCGCACTCGAAATCGCACGCGCCAATGCCGCCAGACACCAGCTTGAAAGCCGCATTCATTTTCACCAAACCGATCTCCTAAGCACACTTAAAGATCAGACATTCGATCTGGTAGTCTCCAATCCCCCCTATGTGGGCGAAGCTGAACAAGACCAGGTTCAGCTCGAGGTGCGCAGGTTCGAACCTCGAAATGCTGTGTTCGCGGGACCGACCGGTCTTGAAGTCATAGAACGGCTGATTCCTCAAGCCCGCGAGGTGCTCGCGCCCGATGGCTGGCTTATCCTCGAGGTCAGCGGTACGATCGTGGAGCGAGTGCAGGCACTATTAGATGACTGGCGGCAGGTCCAAC
>JAFAPG010000823.1 GCA_019247235.1 Acidobacteriota bacterium | reverse complement strand
GCCTGCAACGACACCGAGTCGACATAGCTGTCCTTGGTTGCGACGAGCCCGCCCTTGACGGTGATCACGTCGACCAGGTCGACCTCAACCTTCGCGCCGCTCGCCGCGGCGGTTCCGGTCAGGACTGCGTGGCACTCCTGCTCAAGTAACACGAACAGTTTCTCCATGTGCTCTTGGCGTGTGCGAAAGTTCACCGGGTTGATACGAAACCAACTCTTTCCCTTTAACTCGGTCGTTGATATCCAAAAGCGCCCGCTCCGCTCAACATGTTGCGCCACTTCGGCGTGCAATGCCTTGGCCTGGCCGTCATCGAGCGCGCTATGTTTGAAGCGGATGCATATCGCTGACATCGGTGGTTGGCTGGCCGCCTCAAATTCCGGATGATTTTGAACAATGGCATAAAGATGCTGGGCTTGACGGATGTTGTTGTCAATCCACTCCCCGATCTGGTGTGTTCCATACCGCTTGAAGCTCATCCACACCTTCAGGCTGCGAAAGCGCCGCGATTGCTCGAACCCATGCACATAATACTGATAACGTTCGTTCGATGGATCGAGTTCATCTGTCAGGTAGGGCGGCTTAATGCCGAACGACGCAGTCAGCCGGCCCTGGTCCTTGACCAGCACCGCTCCGGCATCGAGCGGCGCGTAAAACCATTTATGGGGATCGATCGTGATTGAGTCCGCCAGTTCCAGACCGCAATTGCGCATCTGCCATTCCTTCGAGAGAAGCATTCCGCCGCCGTAAGCGGCGTCCACATGCAACCACATGCCCTCGCGATCGGCAAGGCGCCGCAGCGCCGGGATATCGTCCACTGCTCCCGTATTCGTGGTTCCAAATATCCCCACGATGCACATCGGACGGATACCATTCTTCTTATCTTCGGCAATCGCCTGCTCTAGAGCATCAAGTCGCACCCGGAATCTCTCGTCAGTGGGCATGGCCCGCAGAGCTTTTCGTCCGAGGCCGATGCAGTCAACTGCCTTGTCTATGGAGACGTGCCGCTCCTCGGAGGCGTAGACTGCCCAGCGCTCGTGGATTCCATCGTGTTGTGCGCGTTGGCCTGTGACCGCATCGCGCCCAACCTTCAACCCGATGAAGTTGGCCATCATTCCGCCGCTGGTCAGATTGCCCCCGGCATTCTTCTTATATCCGCACAAGTCGGTCAGCCAGCGAACGACTTGCCGTTCCATGGCTACCGCCGACGGACCGATTGAATATGCGCCCACGTTCTGGTTCAGCGCCGAGCAGATAAAGTCTCCAATTATGCCAATAGGATTTGGCGATGGCGTGATCAAGCCCATGTATCCCGGATGCCCGACGTGCGTACAGTAGGGGAGGAGCTTGGTTTCGAGCTCGGTCAGCACTCGATCGGGCGGGCTGGGATTTTGGGGGAGCGGCTCGGTAAACAGCTCCTTCACGGTTCGCGGCTCAACGTCCGGGAACACAGCTTTTTCTTCGATGTGATCCAAGTACTCGCCCAGCATTTCAACCACCTGGTGCCCGAGATTTCGAAATTCTTTGGCATCCATTCAGCTCTCCGATACGACAACATTTTTTGATGTTGCTCTATTCTTGCATGCATGATCGGTTAGCAGCACTCCAAAACTTGCTCTCAAATTTTGTCCGCTGCGTAGATGAGGGCGCTGGCATGAGCTTCTACTGCGACATCAAAATTCGAGGCCTTATTCTGCGTGGCCAATGACAATCGGAGCCAGCTAGCCTGATGGAGTTCTGCCAATTTCCTCTCTTTGCTGTCGATCCCCAGCAACTTTTCCATACACCGCAATCCGTAAACTTAGCGGGTAGGCGCAAGATTATTCCCGTTGCGAAACTCTAATAGGTATGCCAATTCCCTGCGAAGGAATGTTTTCAGAGTCTGTAGACGGTGCTACCTCTCGGGTCCTCTGGCCTATGGCAGAGTCTACCTAGAGGTGGCGGATTTCTTTCGTATTCCAACATCTCGCGCTAAGTCGCGTATTTCCAGAATGTTAACCAGTGATCTTCCTCCAACCTTTTCTTGATACGCAATTAAGACTGCAACCATTGCAGTAGTTGGCATGTCGGCAGACGTTGTTCCTGGCCGCGGCACTCCGCCGGAGGAATCACGTGATGAGAATGTGCTGGCACCGTGGATCGCAAATAGCCGGTCGCTCCGCTTGGCGAGACCGATTCAGCCAAGGGCTGCGGCTAACGAGCACATTACTGATCATGGCTCTTGCATGCTCCACACTGTCGCTCGCCGAGACAAATAGCGGCCCGGTCTTTACAGTCTTGGTTTTCAATTTCAGAGAAGTCCCCCTTGACATCTTGGCCAAGGCTGAAGATACAGCCAGCGCAATCTTTGACCATGCTGGTGTGCAGGTCAAGTGGCGAGAGTGTCCAATTGGAAATAGACCGTGTAATGGAAGTTCCGGAGCGGTCTTCTTCCTGGTGATGATGCCAGACGCGGTCGAGCATAAGTTTCTGGATCTCGTCTCAGGACACGCCGTTGTCGCCAAACATCTAGCAGCCGTCTACTACGATTACTTACCTCAAATGCTCGGTGATAAGGTCAAAGCGTCGGAGACGGCGTTGACCCTAGGTTGCGTAATGGCTCACGAGCTGGGCCATTTGCTCGGCGTCCAGCACTCTGTTTTTGGAATCATGAAGGACCGCTGGGACGTAGAACAGACGCGACTTGCACTCATGTCACAGCTGGTTTTTCTGCCCGAAGAAAGCAAGGTCATGCAGCGCGCTTTGCAGGGCATCCCGGGGGAACACACGAGGTCAGCGCTAGTATCTCGCCGGTAGTTGGCACTAAGGTCGCAACTACGGCCACTTCCGCCTGACGTCATGCGATCGTTTAACCGTGTACTGCTGCCTTCCATGTTCTGTGGGGCCACCCGTGGCCCACATGTCGTTGAATGTACGTTGCCACCCGGATTCGAGTCCTGCCGGGCAAGCCGTTCTTCCCTTCAGCTTACGGAGTTCCTGGCTTGGGGTTGTGCAGCTTCGAAGGGACGAAGATTGCGTCCGTGGAGGAATCTATGGCGCTGCGGACCGTGTAGGAAATGTGACCGATGCCACAGTCGTCTGCCTAGGCTTGTGTTGCAGGATGGCCTGCGTGTCTTTTCTGGTAGGTGCATCGGGAGATTCGTCCAAAGGATGCGCCCCAAAGTACGATAATCCACCTGCCTTCGCTCATCAGCCGAGACTGAAGATGCGTAGGCCTTCGCTGTCGGAACGGTTCTCGTCTGTTTCACGGACAGATATCACGCTGAGGCCAGAGAACCGCCGATCGTCTTGTTGGGCCCATCAAAGATCGGGTGCGAAAACATTGTGCAGTCGTTCATGGCTCATCTTTTCCGAGATCACTTGCCAAGTGCCTTTTCGAGGTCCGCGTGCTCAAATGCGGTAGCCATCCGCTCAATTTCTGTTTTTCTAATGCCATGCCGCGCCGCTTCATCCCGCCACTTTGAGGCGGCTCTGCCCACCTCAGCGGCGATTGTTTTGGCCTGCGCTTTCTTGAGGTCGAAGTACTCCGCCACGTCCAGTGCCAGTCCGAGCGAAGCCGTGTTGTCTTCCTGGCTAATCGCTGTCGTAAGAATGCGCGGCTTGATGTCAACGGGCACGGGATTGAGATCGTAAGCGGGTGAGAGCCGCCACCCTTCCTGTCCTGCATAGAGAAATCCGTGGTTCCGGAGGTGATCGTCTGTATTCGAAATCAAGATGTTGAACACCAGACGTCGCCAGAGTGCTTCGATGTCCTCCTTCGGTGCGGCACCGTGCTGGCGCAGGGCGTCCACGATTTCCAGATAGCTTCTGGTTTCCCTGTCGTTTGTCCCGAGCATGCTCATTGCAGAGAGGAAAGGAATGCGCCGCTTGCCTTCGCGATCGAAGCGGTGCAGCAGGAGCACCGGTTTGTGGGCGACCATCTGAACGCGACCAGGTGGCACACGGATGCCGGCTTTTTCGGCCAACTTCAGAGCAACGGCTTCCCACCTTACCGTGTTGATCTCATCATCTGGGCGCGCGAATTTGGCGATGGCCAGATTGCCCTCCTTTTCGATAACCGAAGCTTTTGGACGCGCCCCCCCAGCGACGATCCCGGCGCGAACAGCAGGCGGAGATCCTCTTCCGTGTCCTTGTCTTCTATGACGTGTTCGGCCGCGGAAAGCAGTTCAGGCAATTCAATGAGAGGCGGAATGCGCTTCATACTTTCTTCCCGCAGGAATGGCCCGTCCTCGCGTTCGGCAAAATGCAGCGCTCCCTGGCGTGCCTCGTCATCCACTAGCAAAAGGAAGTCGATTTCCTGTAGCGTGCGCGGCGTGGAGCCCTCGCGCTCCCCGCGCCTTCGTTCCACGCGGCGCATCAATGCCCGCCCCCAACGGTCCGGTGCCGAATCACCGATGGCGCGAACATCGGTGTGTCAGCGGGGGTGTGAAACGGGCCTGGGCCGAGCTTTAGGGCGGGTTCAAGCGAAAACCGCGCTGGATGCTCGAGCCATGCGCGGTCATATTCAAAACTCGCACTCCCTTTATTCTCGCGTACGCGGGCCCACAGCCGTCCCACCAAATGTGGAGTGCTGTCGAGATCCACGTAAACAAGGATCTCCCTGTCCATCATTTTCCTTTCGTCGTCGGCGTTTGTTTTCGGCCAATCCGAATGCGTTTCGGTAGATTTTCCTCTTCGAGCTGCATCCCGACCGGGTCGTTTTGCGGATCGACGATGTCGGCTAGCCGATCCACCATGCCCATGACAAAAAGCACGGTGGCGTAGCTTCCCATGGCGACCTTTGGATCGCCGCGCTCGATCCTAATAAGGGTCGGCTCGCTGATCGAAGCGCGTTGTGTCACAATGGCCATCGGGAGCCGA
>JAFAPG010000822.1 GCA_019247235.1 Acidobacteriota bacterium | reverse complement strand
CATAGTGGCACAATGATGAAACTCACATGGCCTCAACGACAGGCTCAGATTTCGAACGGACCCCAACCCAAGCGCGGCATGACCAGGCGCTCGGCGGCTCCAGGCTGAAGGAACGAGTCATTCCTTTGGTGATCTTTTTACTTTCGCTGGCCTATCTTTTTCTGTTTTGCCGATATTCGTCCCTCGAACCCGATGAAGGAATCGTGCTTCAGGGAGCCGAACGAATTCTGCGTGGAGAGCTCCCTTACCGCGACTTTTTTTCTTTCTACACTCCGGGTTCCTTCTATCTGATGGCTTTATGTTTTCGGCTCTTTGGGGACTCCTTCGCCATAGCCAGAACCAGCGTTGCCTTCGCGGGGGCTGTCTGCGCGGCGCTAACCTTTTTGTTAACTCGACGCGTCTGTTCGGCGAGAATCGCGGCGTTTGCGGCCTTGCTGTCCACGGTTGCGGGCGCGACCGTCAGGTTTCTCGTTCTGCATAACTGCTACAGCACGGTAATCGCCTGTTGCGCACTCTATGCCGCTCTGCGGCTGGTTGAGACCGGAAAGTCTAGCTGGGCTTTCGCCACCGGTCTTCTCACTTCGCTTGTGTTCTTGTTCGAGCAATCTAAGGGCGCAGGCCTCGCGGCGGGATTGGGACTCGGTTTTTTGGTCTTGTTCTTCGCCGATATCCGCAGCACGCGACGAAGTCTTGCCTTGGGAGCCTGTGGCCTGGCTTGCCCGATCATATTTACATTTGCATACTTCGCCACGCACCACATAGTCAGGGTCATGGTCGCGAGCTGGCTTTGGCCACTCAACCACTACACACGTGCCAATCATGTCATCTACGGCTATCAGAACTGGTCTGAGCAGGCACGTGCCCTACTATTCCACACGGGCGCGCCCTGGATACGCGTATTAAAAGTCCTTGCCGTCTCACCTGGCTTGCTCGTCCCCACTCTCCCCTTGATTACAGTGGGCCTGTGGGTTTGGTCGTTGTATCGATGCTATCGCGCAGCAGTATCTAAGGCCATCTGTTACTACGTCTTCGTGTGCTCGACCCTGATCGGCTTGCTTGCGTCGGTGGTTGTCGCAAGACCTGACATGCTGCATTTCATGTATCTCGCCCCATTCTGGTACGTGGTTCTCGGATGGATTTTGGGCAGCCCTCACTTCAACCATCGACGGCTCCTGGCGGCTCGGCCCGCACTCATTGCGTACACGGCAATCGCCTTCGGCTTGTTCGCTTTGGCTCTGTTTTTAAATTCGAGTGCCGCCCATTACCGAATTGAGACTCGACGCGGCGAAATTAAAACCGGCAATCGCGACAGCGTCATTGACTACGTTCAAAGCCATATTCCCCGTAATCAAGAACTTTTGGTCTACCCCTATCTTCCCCTGTACAACTACTTAACCCAAACACGCAGCCCGTCGCGATTTGACTATTTTCAGCCAGGAATGAATGCCAGCGACCAGGCTGAGGAGATCATCGCCGCCCTTAAATCCCGAAACCAGCAGGCGGTCTTATTCGAGCCATGGTTCACAGAAAAGATACCTAACTCCTGGCCAGCAACACCGTTGACCGAGATTGCCAAGGACCCGATCGCTGACTTCATCGTACGCAATTACCGCGTCTGCCAAATGTTGGTATCGCCCCAAGGCTGGCGATTTGACTACATGGTCCCAAAACTGGCGCGATGTATGTAATGTATTGGCTCGAGAGCGGTGGCGCAGGGCGGGGGAGCGCATTCCCCCGGACATCAGCTCGCGAGTTTCATGTCGTCGGCCTCTAGCACAGGAATCTGAGCATATCGCCGATGAAGCCCATAGGCATGAAAATACCAAAACGTCCAGACCAAACTGCTCCAAAAATAGATGCCGCTGGCCAATGGGACTTTTGCTTTTAGAAGTAAAAGGAGCAAAACATTCAAGAGCGCAAGCCCCAGGATGGTGACTTTATTGTGCGTCTTGAGTTGGGAGCGAACTTGGTAGAGAAAAACTGTGGCCTGCAAGATCGCGGGCAGCAGCACGCTTTCGTCGGCGAGCCATGAATATGGAGCTACTAGCATCGAGATGACCAATAATGCTGGGCCTTGCACGCTCCAATTCCAAGTCGATAATTGGGGAACGAAAAACCAGGCCCACCAGATCAACCCCATTGCCAAGGGAACCCACTGAACCCAAAACAGATCGTGAAAAAATAAGAGTCGGATGACACCGCTCAGCGCGGGAATAAACTCCTTCTTAATTGAAGCCGAATGCACCATGGCGAGGTAGTGCCCGAGGATGTGGCGATCGAGTGCTATCGCGATCGCGATTGCCGTCCCAAGCGTAGCCCCGAAACCGAACAGCAGACGGCCTTGCCGCCGCAGAGTCACCCAACAGAGAAGCGCCAGCCAAAATAGCAACAAGAGGTGCGGCTTAGCAAAAGGCAAAACCAGCGCGGAACCGGCCAGAAAGGGCCGCCTTTTCTCCCAATATAAAAATAGGACCAGGCCAAGCATCAACGGGAGCCCCATTTGCCCGAACGTTAAACAGGCGGCGACCGGTGCGAACGTGTATCCAACCAAGGAAAGCAAATTGTTCGGGGTCGCTTCCTCTGATGCAAACACCGCGCCGCAGACCTTCATGCCGGCGACCAGGCACGCGAGAGAGCAGGCCATCCATAGCAACCAGGCTGTGAATGGAGTCAGAAATCCCAAAGGGACGATCATGAAAAGCGACCATGGTGGCGTGCGGAGGACCAGAGGTCGATCGTCAAGGTACCCGGCCCAGCGCCGTTCCAGATCTAAGACCGATACATTGTCATAAGGATTGTGGCCCTCAACCAACAGTCGGGCCGCACTCCAGTAGGCAACCGTGTCCCGCGCGCCTGCCGTTTTACGTATGTCGGCTGCGTGGATTTCGAGGATAAAGCCGACAAGAGCGGTAAACCCTATTACCAGGATCAGTTTAGAAATCGGAATCCAACGATTGTTGCGCACTTCAGCACCGCCGCCCTATGCCGGCCGCACCTCGCCTAAGGGCTTCCGTTGACGATTCGGGATTGTATCCATTTGTATACACTTACGATGACGGCTGTGAATCACAAAGGTAACCATAAGGAAAAGTTGTTCCTCTGGGGCATGCCCCCTGTTCGCTCGTTTCGCTTGGCGAGATTCGGTATACACGGTGGAGGAAGTCATTTGCTTACCGTATACTAGGAATGGCTGATGAAACTGTGTTTGCTTCTGATCCGGTTTGGCCACAAGTTTGCGTAACTTCTGACAAGATTAACATCGCGTTCCCCCGATAACCATTTGAAGACAACCCGAGGAGAGTAAAATCCATGATGAGTTTCGTCATTAGCTGCCTTGCTCGACTTCACCAGGATGAAGAAGGACAGGGACTGGTTGAATATCTTCTGATTCTGGCACTGGTTGCTTTAGCTGCGACGGCGGGCATGACCACCCTCGCCAATGCCATTAATTCGGCTTTTACCCAGCTCGGCAGCCTCCTGGCCCATTACATTACCTAGTGGAGTAGAGGGACTGCTCGTTGGCTCTGTTTTCACTGTGCAGGCGGTCCTTGCCTTTGGTGTCGGTAGTGGCTGAGGGTATTCAATCCACTAATTCGATATCAAAAGCGCTACGGTACTGAAGCGCTGACTCCAGGACCCATTTGGCAGAAGCTTGGGCAAGAGTTTTCTTGTCATTTGCGCCCTTGTCGGCGTTTTGCGATCGAAATGGAACCGTTCTGTGGTGGGGGTGAGTTACGGGTCTGCAAAGATTGCTCACGGCTATATTGGCCGCCGCAGTTCTCGCTGGCGGGATCACATTTGTGTTTTACCGCCGCATTAGCAACAACACCAAGCCCCGGACGGCCGTCCAGATTGTGGTGGCGGCGAGCGATCTTCCTGTCGGTTTGACGTTATCCCAGAGGGATATATCGTTACTCGACTGGTACAGTGATGCCCTGCCGTCCGGGGCCTT
This sequence comes from Acidobacteriota bacterium, assembly GCA_019247235.1. Taxonomy (GTDB): domain Bacteria; phylum Acidobacteriota; class Terriglobia; order Terriglobales; family Acidobacteriaceae; genus Gp1-AA145. The sequence goes on along the minus strand of JAFAPG010000822.1, from coordinate 270 downwards.
TACCAGAACCGATGCCGTGCTCGGTCATCCTCTTCTCTACCCGCTGTCGGCCAGGGAGCCAGTTCTCGAGCGAGATCTGGGCGTCGAAGGAGCCGGCATTGGCCTGGCGGGAAAAATCCCTGAGGGCATGCGCGCCACGGCGGTTCGCTCCAATGAAATCGTTGGCGTCGCCGGATTTCTCTATCCCGGATCGCATGTGGATGTATTGGCAACATTTACTCCTCCTGGAGGCTCTTCTCCCGTCACCGAAACCGTGCTCCAGAATGTTGA
>JAFAPG010000634.1 GCA_019247235.1 Acidobacteriota bacterium | reverse complement strand
CTACTCACAACGCGTGCGCTGAAACCGCTGGGGAGTCGAGATCACAAGCTGGCCCAAGAAGGCAGTTGCTACTCACTCAGCACGTCGAACGCTTACGTTCTTAGAAGAAGTTACTCGATTGAAAACTTCTACGGCCTGCGTCTTACTAGAGTTGAGCACATCCATTCCTGGGATTTTCGTACACATTATCCTCCCAGGATAGCGAAGCTCGTTGTCGACCTTGCGGTCTCTTTGGCTAATGCCCAAATTAAGCTTCCCCCCGCCGGCAGCGTTTCGCATCAACCTTGTAGAAGCGGATCGCATAAGCATGGTCAGCGCTAACAGTCTATTTAGGATTGTTCTCCGTCGCCGGTAAAGCAGCTGCCGTCGGTGAATCGAAGGTGAAGGGAGACGTCAACGTGAACGCAATTCGGGTGCCGGCTTTGATCTCTACTTTTGGCGCCTTAAACACGGCAATCGCTCCCACTGATGCAGCACCGATTGGATTCACAGATGCAGCCGCTCCCGCCGCTCCGACTGCTCCCGGTTTTGCTGCGGCTGCGGCTGCGGCTGTGGCTTTGGTAGAGAGCGCTCCTTTTTTCTTCTTCACGATGTCACTCTCTGCACTGATGTTCTCCCCACCAACCACTAAACTGATCAACTCCAGCTCAACTTCTGCCTTTCCATGTAGATGGCCACCTTTCTTGTCTACAGCCATCTGCAGATGCGCCTCCGTTCCACGCGGGATCACGACATGGTTGTCAACGAGAACAGATGGATCGACGGTCCCGGTGAAGAAGTCCCCTCTGTGATTGTGATTGGAATGGATGTCATCCGCAATGCGAACGGAAATAACCGTACCTTCCGGAAGTGTGATGGTTTTGGCCTCATCCGAAGAGCTCCGCTGATCTTGGCTGGCTTGCGGTTGGTCGCTGTTCTGCGCAGCCGACTGCGGAATTGACAGTAACGACAGCGTAAGAAGGGATAGCGCAAAGAATCTAGATGTTCTCTTCATCACATGCTCCTAAATATCGGTCGCCGAGAGAAGACCGAACAGACGTCACGATCCCGGCTGCCGGAAATGCTGCCGGTGCACAGCTTACCCCATGCCCAGCATAGCATTGCGATAATTGAGCCTTGGGGACCGTACCCATGATCCCCAGTTGATGCTGGGAGCAGCTGATCGTTTTTATCTGCTGAACAATGCCAGGGGTAAGCGGACTAATTGATGGGTATAGCGGCATTAGGGCGGCCGGGCATTCCTTTGTAGATATGACTCAAGGCTGCGCAGACAGAGGACAAGGCAAACCGGCTCTCATGCCGGCGAGCTGCTCTTCGCTACCGGTTCAACTTGCGCGGGTCTGAGCCTGAGGTTGTTCTAACGGTATGGTGACCAAGACGGAAGTGCCTGGATTCTCTCGGAGAACTTGAAGGGTGCCACCCAGTTCGTTTACCCGTTCGCGCATTCCAGTAAGTCCGACTCCTAAATCAGTTCCAGCCGTGTGGAAACGCGCCAACTTTGCTGGAGCGATTCCGCGACCATAGTCTCTGACCACTAGGTGGATTCGTCCGGCTTCACGCTCGAGGCGGATGTCTACCTTTGGGCTCTCGGAATGACGATGCACATTCGTCAAGCTCTCTTGCAGCACGCGAAAAAGCGCCATTTCTAGTACCTGAGAAAGCCGCGGAAGCCCGGGTGGTATATTCAAATTCGCCTGAATTCCGCTTCGCTTTCCAAAACCTTCCACATACCAGGTCGCGGCTGAGGCCAGCCCGCTCTCGTCCAAAAGCGGCGGGTGCAACAGGTGAGAGATCGTCCGTATCTCCGCGATGCATTTATCGAGCAGCTCCTCTGACTCTAACACCGCCGCATTTGCCTTCTTACGATCTGACTGCTTCACTTGCGCTAGGTTCATTTTTACGCTGGCCAGGTACTGCCCGATACTGTCGTGTAAGTCTCGCGCAATTCGACGGCGTTCCTCATCTTGAAAACGATGGAGATGACTGGAAAGTTGTCGCAAGGATGCGGTACGTTGCTTTACCAACGACTCCAATTGCGAATTCCGTTGGTGACGCATCTGTTCCAGTTGTTTGCGCTCGCTGATGTCGCGAGCAATCTCCGATGTACCCATGAGTTGCCCGGAGGAATCCCTGATGGGGGAAATGGTCAAAGAGACATTCACCCTGACCTCCTGCCTGGTAACTCGCACCGTATCGTAGTGCTCAATGCACTCGCCGGCTGCCATACGATTGCGAATTCGCTGTTCCTCTTCTCCATGCAGTTCAGGGGGAACGATGATGGTGATGGGCTGTCCGATGGCTTCGTTTTCTGAGTACCCAAAGATACGCTGCGCCGCGCTGTTCCAACTTGTAATCACTCGGTCAAGATCGGTCGAGATAATGGCATCGTCTGAGGAGTGTACGATTGCGGCAAAATCGCGCAGCGCAGCCTCACTGGCCTTGCGCTCGGTAACGTCTTCAATGGCAAGTAGAATGAGAGGTTCGCTGGCCGGGACCTGTCCGATTCGTTGGGCGTTCAAAAGCATGGTTCGATTTCCCAAGGCGGGAAAGTCGTGGCTGACCTCGAAATCTCTAACCGCCGTGTTATCCGCAGACACCTTCTCTAGCAATGCCCGGAGCTTTGGAATGTTCCACTGTTCATTCCCCAGGCGATAGAGAAACTTGCCCTCAGTTTCCTCATGCGAGACCAGGAAATCCTCGAAGAAAGCGGGATTGGCGTAGACCACCCTCAATTTGGAATCGAGGACAACAAGAGGTTCACGGACGGTATCAAGGATTGCCTCGGAAAATTCCATGGCTTTCTTGAAGTGCTCACTTGCGGTTTTCGAGGGGTTGATGTCATTCAGTACGAGAACCGCACCATCAATCTTATTATCAACGGTGCGATAGGGGCGAATGTGCAATGAGTACCAGCAGTCCTGATGGTCCTGGACCTCCATTTCCTTAACGCTCAGAGTGTCGATGACCTCCACGATCACCTTCTCCAAGTCGCGTACATTCAGATCGAATCGAATGTCGGTAATTGACCGGCCAATGTCAGAAGGAAGAATCTTCAGCACTTTTGCCGACGTAGCAGTGGCGCGTCGGATGCGCAGGCCTCGGTCCACCATGACTACGGGCAGCGTAGTACTACTGAGCAGATTGGTAAGGTCATTCGTCAGTTGGCCAAGCTCAAGGTTTCGATTGCGCAGCTCGTCGTTTACCGTAGTTAGTTCTTCATTCGTCGACTGGAGCTCTTCTTTGGAGGTTTCCAGTTCTTCGTTCGAGCTTTGCAATTCCTCATTGGCTGAGAGAATTTCTTCGTTCGCCGACTGGAACTCCTCTTCCAGGGCTTCCTTGGATTCCGTCACCGAACGCAGGTGCTCCTCTGTGCTCGCTGCTTTCCGCTCTAATTCCAAGAACTTCCGATCCTTACTGCCAGTTTTGGACAGTGCCTTAGAACTGCGTGGTGCTCGAGCGCGCACTCTCGAGGGGATCTCCTCAAAAATGATCAAGTAGTGGGCGTCCTCGGGTAGCGAGCCTTCGTTCAGTTGCTCGACGGAGATGTTCACGAACTTCCTGCGTCCGTTGTGCTGGAAAGCCACGTCCGCGCGCCGGGCAGATCCCTTCTTCACAGCTTGCTGGAACATCGGCCGCAGCTCTTCGGCGAGTCCTCCGCGCGCCATCTTTAACAGGTTCAGAGTTGCTCTGCCCGGAGCCGGTTCGACATAGGCGCTAGTACGTCCTCGGAACTGAATAATCTCCATCTCCGCATTAACCACCAACCCCGCCGGTGCATAATCCTTCAAGACAATGCGGTCTGCCTCTTGTTGCAGACCGAGAACGCTTTTCGGAGCTTCACGCCGGAAAGACTGAACTGGAGGCAAGAGAATTTTTGCGTGGCGGCCATGTTGGACTCGGGAGAAGTCGTAAGGCAGCTTAGCGGTGGCGGCTTTTTTCGAGAAAATCTTGAATTTCTTGTCCACGGGAGTGAACAAGTTCGAAAACGCAGCCACACTTTCCGAGCCCCCGAGCAGGAGAAACCCCGACGAGCGAAGGGCATAATGAAGGATAGGAACGAGCCGCTGTTGTAAGGTCGAACCAAAGTAAATGAGCACGTTTCGGCACGCCACCAGATTCATTTGGGAAAAGGGTGGGTCTTCGGCAATATTTTGCCGCGCAAAGACACACAGATCTCGCACCGCTTTGCTAACTCGATAGCCTCCATCCACCTTTGCGAAGAATCGCCGTAAACGTTCAGGCGATACATCCTCTGCGATTTGCTCGAGATAGACGCCATTCCGCGCTTTTTCAATTCCGCGTTCGTTGGCGTCGGTGCCAAACAGCTGGATATGAAAGCTGGGGGCTCGCGCTCCAAGGAATTCTAGTAATGCGATCGCCAGCGAGTAGGTCTCTTCGCCGGTCGAGCAGCCCGGCGCCCAGATTCTGATGCTTCCTCCGTTTGATTTATCTCTCACGATGGCAGGGAATACCGTGCTCTTGAGAGCCTCAAACGCTTCTGGGTCACGAAAAAAATTGGTCACCGGAATCAGCAGGTCCTGATACAACTGCTCGGCCTCTTCTAGGTGGGCTTCAATGTGCTTCACATACTCGCCTACGTTGTCGAGTTTGTGCACAGCCATGCGGCGTAAAATCCGGCGGCCGACAGTGCCCGGTTTATAGAGCCGAAAATCAATTCCAGATTTTTTGCGCAGCAGACTAAAGAGCTTCTCATGGACGGTATCCCTCTCCGGGGAAGTTTCGGCGCCGGCTGCCCGAGCATGGCCCAAAAAAGGGTGGTGGGCGATTCTCAGTAATTCCTTCGAAATGTCCTCGGCGGGGAGAACAAAATCCACGTAGCCGGCGCCCATGGCACTCCGTGGCATGCCATCGTATTTGGCTGATCTAGGT
>JAFAPG010000486.1 GCA_019247235.1 Acidobacteriota bacterium | reverse complement strand
TCTCCTGGTTTAGGCCTGAGGCCACCGTCGCCATTACCTATCTAGGGAAAAGACAATTTCCGGCGCATATTGTCCTGGCCGGAAGTATGGATGGTGGTTGCCATCCAGCCTGAGTCTGGAGAACGACCCAGAAGCTTTTTTTGCCATTAGGACGCGACTGGGTTTTCTGTCCAGCTCGCGCAAGGAGCAGGAACGGTGCCTACTTTTAACCAATTGGTTCGCGCGGGCAGGAAGCGGCCACGATACAAAACGGCGAGTCCGGCGCTGCAGTCTTGTCCACAGAAGCGCGGCGTCTGCACCCGCGTCTACACCCAGACGCCGAAGAAGCCGAATTCGGCGCTGCGCAAGGTAGCTCGAGTGCGACTCACTAACGGCATTGAGGTTACCACCTACATTCCCGGGGTAGGGCACAATCTGCAGGAGCACTCGATCGTGCTCATCCGCGGAGGTCGCGTGAAGGATCTGCCTGGCGTGCGCTATCACGTGATCCGCGGCACTCTGGACGCGGTGGGAGTTGCCAATCGCAAGCAAGGCCGCTCGAAGTACGGGGCCAAGCGTCCCAAGTAACAGTAGAGGAGCGAACAAGATTCATGCCTCGCAAAGGACACATAGCAAAACGCGGCGTCGAGCCTGATGCGGTCTACGGTTCAGACCTGGTCTCGAAGTTCATAAACTCGATGATGTGGGCGGGAAAAAAGAGTACCGCGGAAGGCATTTTTTACGAGGCTCTGAGTCGACTGGAGCAGAAGGGCGGTGATGAGCCGCTGAAGTTGTTCAAGAAGGCGGTGGAAAATACCAAGCCTTTGCTCGAGGTAAAGACCCGGCGCGTGGGCGGCGCCAACTACCAGGTTCCGGTCGAGGTGAATGCCGATCGACGGACCTCACTTGCCATCCGCTGGCTGGTTACCTATGCGCGCGGTCGCGCCGAAAAGGGCATGATTGACAAGCTGAGCAATGAATTGTTGGACGCGGCCAATGGTCGCGGCGCCGCGATCAAAAAGAAAGAGGATGTACACCGTATGGCCGAGGCCAATAAGGCCTTTGCCCATTATCGCTGGTAATGGACTTTGCCCCTTTCGCCCCAAGGCGGGAGGGTGGACCGACAATAGGTGAAGCTTTGAGCAGTCCCGTAAACATGGTCGGCGAACAAGAGCACCGCAGGGAAGAAAAAAAGAAACCTGTGTCTAGGACCGTTCCACTCGAGCGCTGTCGCAACATCGGCATCATGGCCCACATCGATGCCGGCAAGACCACTACCACCGAACAAATCCTTTTCTATACGTGAAGAACGCATCGCATCGGCGAGGTCCATGAGGGCACGGCCACGATGGACTGGATGGAGCAGGAGCAGGAGCGCGGCATCACCATTACCTCAGCTGCCACCACCTGTTTTTGGCGCGACGTACGGATCAACATCATCGACACCCCCGGTCACGTGGATTTTACCGCCGAGGTAGAGCGCTCCTTGCGGGTGCTCGATGGCGCGGTAGCGGTATTTGACGCGGTTCATGGCGTGCAACCGCAATCGGAAAAGGTTTGGCGCCAAGCGGATAAATACGGGGTCCCACGCATCTGTTTCATCAATAAAATTGATAAGATGGGTGCCGACTTCGAGCACGCCGTCGACACCATCCGCAAGCGCCTCAATGCCAAGCCAGTCGCAATTCAGATTCCTATCGGACAAGAAGACAAATTCAAGGGAGTCGTCGACCTATTGGCCATGAAGGCCATCCTTTGGAAAGATGAGACCCTGGGGGCGGAATACGTTATCGAAGAAATTCCCGCCGAATTAAAGAAAAAAGCCGAAGCCTTCCATGCCCAGCTGGTTGAAACCGTCGCTGAGAATGATGACGAGATGTTGCACAAGTTCCTAGAGGGCGAGGAGATCTCGGAAGCCGAATTGAAAGCTTCGCTGCGCAAGTCAACGATCGCCTTAAAGGTGTTCCCGGTAGTGGTGGGCACGGCATTTAAGAACAAGGGCGTGCAGCCCCTGCTCGATGCCGTGGTTCATTATCTACCCTCGCCTCTGGATTTGCCGGATACGACCGGCACAGATCCGGACAGCGGCAAGTCCATCACCCGCAAAGCCGCCGATGACCAACCCTTTTCCGCCCTGGCCTTCAAAATAATGGCCGACCCATTTGTCGGTCAGCTGACGTTTATTCGCGTCTACTCCGGGCAGCTCAAGTCGGGAGAATCGGTGCTGAATGCCCGCACCACCAAGCACGAGCGCATTGGCCGCTTGTTGAAGATGCACGCCAACAAGCGCGAGGATATTCAGGAGATTTTGGCGGGGGATATCTGTGCCGTCGTCGGTCTAAAAAATGTTTCGACCGGCGACACGATTTGCGACGCCAAGCACCCGATTGTGCTTGAATCGATCGAGTTCGCCGTGCCTGTAATTTCCGTAGCGGTCGAGCCCAAGACCAAAGCGGATCAGGAAAAGATGGGCATGGCGCTTTCGAAGCTAGCCCAGGAAGATCCCACCTTCAAGGTTCATACCGACCCCGACAGCGGACAGACCATTATCAGTGGCATGGGAGAGCTGCATCTGGAGATCATTATCGATCGCATGATGCGTGAGTACAAAGTAGAAGCCAACGTCGGCAAGCCTCAGGTCGCCTACCGCGAAACCGTTCGCAGATCAGCCGAGGCCGAGGGCAAGTACATTCGCCAAACCGGCGGCCGTGGCCAGTATGGTCACGTCAAGATCCGCTTGGAGCCCCAGGAGGCGGGTAAGGGTTATGAGTTCAATAACGAAGTCGTCGGGGGGGTTGTTCCCAGGGAATACATCAAGCCCGTCGACCAAGGCATTCAGGAGGCCATGGAGGGCGGTGTGCTGGCCGGTTACCCGGTGGTAGATGTTAAGGTCAGCCTATTTGACGGTAGCTATCACGAGGTCGACTCGAACGAAATGGCCTTTAAGATCGCCGGCTCGATGGCTTTTAAAGACGCCGCCCGCAAGGCCTCGCCGGTGTTGCTCGAGCCGGTGATGGCGGTTGAAGTAGTCACGCCGGAAGACTTTGCCGGCACCATTATGGGGGACTTGAGCTCGCGCCGGGGCCGGATCGAGGGCATGGAACATCGCGCGGGATCGCAGGTGATTAAGGCGATTGTGCCTCTGGCGGAGATGTTTGGATACGCCACGCACATGCGCTCGAGCACCCAAGGGCGGGCCGAGTACTCGATGCACTTCGCGCGTTACGAGGAAGTGCCGCGTGGCGAAGCCGACGAAATTATCGCCCGCGCGCAAGGTACGAAGTAGGCGAGCGAGCCTCAGGGATTCCAATTGGCGGGTGCGATTGCCCCGCTGTGACACGGGCTTAGACACCAGACGGAGCAAGACAATGGCGAAAGAGAAATTTGAGCGCACCAAGCCGCATGTAAACGTGGGGACGATCGGACATATCGACCATGGGAAGACGACGTTGACGGCGGCCATCACCAAGGTTTTGTCCAA
>JAFAPG010000392.1 GCA_019247235.1 Acidobacteriota bacterium | reverse complement strand
GGTCGAGGTACGGCGAATCTGCGATGTACACGCGCCGAAGATGAATATTATTTGGGAGCAGCCCGTTACGGTTCCCGCAGTAAGCGTGCCGGAGGATTATCAGGTCTTTGCGAGGGAGAAGTGGAAGGGTATTCCGGTTATGGCGGGGAAACGCACTGCACACGGAGCCATTCTGTGGCTTGCGACGCCGCCCGGTCCGTCCGGAATCGAGCGGTATCCGTATCTGCTGCAGGCTCTGGTTGACCTGGGACTTTCGTTGCCAGCCCGGACGACCAGCCTCTGGGCATTCTTTGATTCTTCGTATCGCATTCGTGCTGACGTGGATTATCTGGCAAAGCGGTGGAGGCAGTCGGGCATCGGGGTACTTCACGTGGCCGCCTGGCACAACGTGGAGCCGGATGCATTTCAAGACGAGTACCTGAAGAAGCTAATCGAGGCGTGCCATCGGAATGCAATTTTGGTTTATGCTTGGCTGGAGCTGCCGCACGTCAGCGAAAAATTCTGGGCCGACCATCCCGCTTGGCGCGAGAAGACGGCACTCGGGCAGGATGCGCAGTTGGACTGGCGCAAGCTGATGAATCTGCAAAATCCTGATTGCCATCGGGACGTCGCAAAGGAGATCGGGGGACTGCTCGGAAGATTCGATTGGGATGGAGTAAACGTAGCGGAGTTGTATTTCGAGTCGCTCGAGGGCGCGTCAAATCCGTCACGATTTACGCCCATGAATGACGACGTGCGGCGGGAATTCAAACAGGGCGCTGGTTTCGATCCGAAGCTATTGTTCGATGCAGGGTCGTCATATTATGCGGCGAAGAACCCCGATGGCTTGCGGAAATTTCTCGATTTCCGCGCTGCACTGGCTTCGCGGATGCAGGCGGATTGGTTGGACGACATTGATAAAACGAGATCTTCGAAGCCGTACTTGGATGTGGTGTTGACACACATTGACGACCGTTTCGAGCCTGGAATTCGCGATGCCTTGGGAGCTGACGTGGCGCGCAGCTTGCCGCTAATTGAAGCGCGGCACAGCACTCTGCTTGTCGAGGACCCGGCGACCCTCTGGGATTTAGGAGCCGAACGCTATTCAAAACTTGCCGAGAAGTATCGCGCGCTCGCGCCGGACCGGTCCCATTTAGCAGTGGACCTCAACATCGTAGAGCGCTATCAGGACGTGTATCCCACGAAGAAGCAGACTGGGGTAGAGCTGATGGAATTGGTACATGAGGCGGCAGCTTCGTTCCATAGAGTGGCGCTGTACTTTGAGAACTCGCTGGAAAAGCAAGATTTGAGTTTGCTGCCGAGCGCAGCTACAACCGCGAAACTGACGGAAAAGGGCGTGGATGAGGTGGAGGTCGATGCACCGGAGCAAACACGGGTGCTCTGGCAAGGGCCAGCGGAAGTTGACGGCAAGCCGTGGGCGATAAAGAATGCGCAATGCATCCTTGCACCGCCTGGGAAGCACCGCATTAGTGCGGGGACGAGTGAAGCTGCAATCACGATCGCGGATTTCAATGGGAATCTGCGATCAGCACTCGCTTCACAAAACAGCGTCGATGTTTCCTATACAAGCCGTAGCCGCGCGATTGCCTTGGTAGGTTCACCAGTTTCGTCGGTAGAAGTAGATGGCGCGCCGTTTTGGAAGCGTCCCGCCGGTGATAACCAAGTCTCAATCGTCCTCCCGGCCGGGCAGCATGTCGCGACGTTTGAACGCTAGGTGCGTACGTTCAGCTTAGGGCCACTCTTGTGGTGATTAGGTGACCACCCCGGCCTTGAAATCGTTGGACCACTTCCCGTTCATCGGATGCGCTCAAGGCGGCAATCGCATCGGTTACAAGTTCTACTCGTGCTCCGGTTTCCAGTAGGCCAAAGACAGCGCAGCGGACGCAATGCTCAGTTGCCACACCATAGACTACGTATCGATCTGCACCAATCATGTTGAGTAGGGGGCGGAGATTCGGGTTCGTGAAGCAGTCGAGGCCCTGTTTTTCAACAACGATCTGAGGAACGGTCTCGACGCCGGACTGCATTGCTTGCAAAGAGTCGGCTGCGCTACTTAGCACCACTGGACGGCTTAGAAGGGTGTTGGCAACCTTCTGTTGGCCCGTTGTGTTGGCAATGCAGTGCGGCTTCCATATCTTGAACTCCGGGTCATTCTC
>JAFAPG010000365.1 GCA_019247235.1 Acidobacteriota bacterium | reverse complement strand
GGTGAACTGACGGCGCGCCTGGGCATAGACCGCAGTAGCGTCTTTCGTTTGGCACAAACCTTGCGGCGACGCGGTTTCCTTGCCTGTCCGGCCGGCCGCAAGGACTATGTCCTGGGCCCGGCGATCTGGCGCCTGGCGCACCGCTATAACTGTGGCAACATGTTGATCAAGGTTTCCCATGAACATTTGAAGTTGTTGGCTGCGCAAACACGGGAGACCGCGCACTTGGCCGTGCGAGAAGGGAAGAACGCTTTGTTGATCGATCACGCTGAGGCCAGTCACCTGATTGTGGTTGCCGGGCAGACAGGCGAGTCCGCATGCTTGCATTTCACGGCACATGGGAAAGCGTTGTTGGCTGATAGCGACGAGCAAGAACTTATGGCATTGCTGGGCCCCTCCCCGCTTCCCAGCCGGACAAAAAAGACCATTACCAGCACCGCGGAACTGGCTCAATGCTGTGCCGCGATTCGACAGAATGGGTTTGCCTTGGACGATGAAGAGTATCAGGAGGGCCTTCGCTGCATCGCCGCTCCCATTCGCGCCGAGGATGGCGCGATTGTCGCCTCCATCGGCATCTCCGCCCCGATTTCCCGTTTTCCGCTCGGGCTGTGTGATGAATACAGCGCACTGGTGTGCAAGATTGCAGAGGAAATCGGCGCCTTACTCAGCACGCGAGACCTGGACTCAGGCACGGAGCCGGTAAGCGAGGCGACCAAGGTTTAATACGCGCCAGGCACTGGACGCGTAGTGTTCCCCTTCTTGGTTGAATGGTCCGAGGAAGTGCAAGCCGAGAGTGAACGAGCGGCGATTGCAGGCGACGGCCTTCAGGTGGCTGGGTATGCGAAAACGACGCCGACCAGCCCGCCAGAGCTTACCTGGCCGATCCCCGCGAGTCGAGAAAAACTCGCTTATGCGACCAGTGCGTGCGGTCAGAGCCGAGCGCCGGACTTTAGAGGCGAATAAATCTCGCCTGAGATCTCTGGCTCTCGATTCTGGGAGGATGGCAATGCGCAGATCATTTTTAGTTGCGGTGTTCTCGCTGCTGATACTTGCAGCATGCCACAGGGCTCAGGTGCCTACCCTGGCTCTTGAAGAGTGCGATCCGGCCGGCTTGATCCCTTGTACCCATCAAGAGGCATTTGCTTCCATTCCGGTCACTAATACCGGTGTTTATCTCACGTATTCGAGCCGATGGGCCTCTGGACCATCCCCCCAGGGTGGTTGGGATGCCAGCGGGCTTGGGCTTGGCGGATGGTCTTTAAATCTTGTTCAACGCTATGACAAAGCCAAGCGGCTGTTGATTAGTGGCGATGGCTCGTGGCGCGTGGTGGACAGTGTTGCGCTACCTTCGGGCGAGCAGGCTGTTCCCAGTTATGACGGGACGCTCGCTTATGTTTTCGACTCCACCGGGCGTCACCTTCGCACGGTGGAAGCCCGCCTGGGCATCGAGTTAATTAGGGCTTCTTATGACGGTGCAGGGCACCTGGCTGGTTTGGACGGGTTCACGAACGTCCAACCCATCCACGTATCTGTCCGACGAGATTCGACCGGCAGAGCCCAGGCGATTGTGGGTGGGGATGGTGCAACGACGACTCTCGAGCTGGACAGCAACTCACGCTTGGTCGGTGCAACGAGTCCCGCTGGTGAAACCAGCCGCGTTACCTGGAATGCCGCGGGCTTGGTTGACTCCGAGACCGACCCCGCAGGTGGGATTGTCCGCTTCACGTACGATTCCTCGGGACGACTGGCAACTTCCACCGATGCCGACGGCGTCACCGAGAAATTTGATTACAAGACAGCATCCGACGCTTTCGAAGTGCGCGTCTCAACAGCTCTCGGTCGTCACTGGTCGTATCGTGCGGAATCAACTCGCGATGGCATCCGCCGCACGTTTGTTGGGTCGGCCGGAGACACTACCACCGAAACCACCGACCCGCAGAATGCCCAAGTGCTGAAACTTCCCGACGGCACGAGCTACAACATCGGTGCCCTGCCGAACCCAGTTTGGGGAATGGCCGCGCCCATACTCACCCCCGTCGTGCAAATGAGGCCAGATGGAATTACCTCGCGGCGCGAGACAAAGTATGCCGTGCAGCCTCAGAACGGACTTCCATACCCTCTGACAGGCTCCATCATTACAAACATCAACGGGCACGCGTGGACTCAGAATTTCAATGCAGCGGAGCGCACCATCACGCTTGTGGATG
>JAFAPG010000321.1 GCA_019247235.1 Acidobacteriota bacterium | reverse complement strand
AACAGTGCAGTTGGAAGGCTGATTGCAGAAAGGGGGGTGCGTTTCTCACTGTTCTCAACCGAGATCCCATACGCCGCTCGAGAGTCGTTCCCAGAAAGGAGGTGCCGACCCCCCGTCGCGCGCTCCCAAATGAGCACAGTCAATCCTATGAACGCGTTCGCGCCCGCCGCCACGAAAACGGCCTTCGATTGCCCCAACCACCGCATTACGAACATCCCAGCGCAGCAGCACGCGACGGCTGAACCCAGCGTATTCACCGCATAAAGCAAGCCTACTGAAGCTCCAACTTTTCCGTAGATGCGCACCGTGTGTGACACGAGAATCGGCAAAGTCGAGCCCATCAAAACCGTGGGCACGACGACCAGGGTGAATGCCACGACTCCCGTCGTTAGCGTCCCAGAACCGGCAGTGAATTCTGCTGCCCAGTGAAATACTTTGAGTGATTCGACTCCGTATACTGCAATCATTAAGTCGGTCAAGCCGAAAATTTTCAGGAGCGGCCAACTTCGATGGTTCGATATCTCTCCACCCAGAACACTGCCAAGGCCAAGGCCAAGTAAGAAAGAGGTCACAACCATGGTGACTGATTCAATATTGACGCCGTAAAGTGCGAAGAGCGAACGCTCCCAGACAATCTGGTAGATCAATGCTGGAAACCCGGAAAAGAAAAAGAACAATCCCCACCAAGGCAGCGCTCTGCGCGAGGACGGAAGCGTGTCTGTTTCCGTTCCCTGAGCAAGCTTCACCGCACTGGATGCCATAGCTTCTCCTGTACTGCGAATTGCAGAAACCGCAGCCGTAAGCGCCAGCCGTTTCACTTCGAGTGTAGTAAAAACTGTGGATCAGCCGCTCTAACCCATACTTGCAGCAAGAACGAAGGTAACGCTCCTGTGTCAGTTGGCGAACCGATCCGAGACGGGCTGAGCGCAGTCGCCCCAGCCATTGTTATCTCGTGCATTTCACGGCTGACCGTGAAAGGACGAGACTGAAGGTGGATTGCTGTTCAGGGATTCAGGTCACGCGCGATGGCGCGAGCTTCCTCCAAGGCGAAAGCCAGGCTTTCGGCGCTTGCCTCTTAGGTCACTGTTGTGGCGCTGCTTGAGGAGGAGGTGCCTGGGTTGGCTGACCAGCGCCAAAGGGCTGGTTGGCCGCAGGAAATCCAGGCTGTCCGCCGCTCGGCTGCGATTGCATCTGGCTTGCCGGCACTGCACCTTGCAATGCCGGCTGATTGGGGGTCATAAGTAAGCCGCCGCGATCCGTCGTGGGATCGTAGATGAATTGCCACTCGTTGTAGTGGTTCTTCTTGTTAAATTCGCGGATGGTGTGATCCTTGCTCACGCTAGTAACTCCAATGATCGCGCCACCGCCGAAGACCTGGGGCGCGCCCGACGTCCCAAGCTGCTGAGCTAGAGGCTGCGGAGCAGGAGCCGCGACTGAATTGGATGAGCTCGAAGGGGTATCGGCTTGCGCTCCTGCCGGGGTGCTGTCGTTCCCGGCAATCGCATTCGGCCCAGGGCCGGCTGGAGCGGAAGCACCGTTGAGTGCGCCGGGTGCACCCGGCTGCTGGCTGGAGATGCTCGAGGTGGTGCCCGATACGAAGTTCCCTTGAGCCCCTGCCCCAAACACTCCCGAGGTACCGGAGGACCGCACGGCGACACTGCTGAGGTTCGGACTCGCGCTAGCGAGCTGAGGGAGATCAGTCAAGTGGAGTAGCTTGAAGTCTTTCCCCGTGATTGGGTCCTTGTACCGCTTGCGCAGGAAACGCACCTCATTGGTGTTTTCCAGATCCTCGATACGCGTGGGATATCGACCGAACTTTTTGAAGTAACGACGCACCGCACGTGAATACTGCACCCCGCGATGGATCATTTCTTCTTCGCGATCGCGTTTTATCTGAAAGTCAATTCTGCGAACCATGCTCAGGAAGCCAATAGACAGGAGAGCTACCAACAGAAGTAGCACCAACAGAATGTACCCCCGGGCGTGGCGTTGGCGAGGAGAAGGGGAAGCGGGGCATTCATGGACGGCAAGTTTCATGGTCGCAGGATTTATCACTGTGTGAGGGGAATGCTCTGACGATTATTGCTGAGCACATCCAAAATTTCGACGGCGTTCGGACCGATATGGACGATCTTGTATCGCCGGTTCACAATGTCGCCCTCGGTAGCGATGAATACATCTTCGCCTTGCGCCAAGAAAATACGCTTCGAGCCTCCCGCGGGGGTTGCGAACCCATAAAAAGCTAAATTGATCGGTGGCGGAGGCGGTGGCGGTGGCGGACCGGGGTTCGGCTGGGACTGACGAACTGGGGGTACAATTGGCCGCGGTGGCGGCTCGACAAATATGCGAAAGATGTTTCGCCCGGTGCCAGCGTATTTGGTGTCTTCGCTGAGCTTTAGAAGAGCCAGTCGCAGCGTGGGATCAAGGCTGCGCGTGGCGTTCGGGTTGTTACTGGCGCTCCGGGTTTTCCCCCCCAGATGCGCGGGCGCTGGCATGGGTGCCGTCGTGGCGGTCGAGAGTGCCGGGGTGGCGGCGCTTGAGGAACTTGGCGCGAAGGACCCGATGAAGCGTGTGGTCATCAGCACCAATGCGACTACTCCCAATCCGATAGCCGCCCATAATTGGGTTCGATTCTCAGTCCCGACTCTCACTAAACCGTCCTCAAATAGGTCTCAAGTTTGATTTGCAGCTTGACAGAACCGCTCTGCTCACCGGCCAACTCGACGCCATCGATGATAAAGAACAGACGGTTGCGCTCCAAGGCGTTGATGAAACGCATCAGCTGTAAGTAGTCCCCGGACAGCTCCGCTTCCACTTCGA
>JAFAPG010000274.1 GCA_019247235.1 Acidobacteriota bacterium | reverse complement strand
GGTGCGCACTTGATCCTTACCGGCACGGTGTCGGATCCTAAGATTTCCGAAGAGATCGGCAAGATGGCCGCCCTTTATTCTGGCGGCGTCGTCAACTCTCTCACTGTCGCCCCGGTTCATGAGGAGCAGATTCTGCTGGAGGTAAAGTTTGCCGAGGTCGATCGAACCAAGCTCCAGCAACTGGGATTTAATTTTTTTAGCACCCGCGCGGCTCATACGATCGGAACCGTCAGCACTCAGCAATTCTCGCCCCCAACACTCCAGAACAACTCGGGAAGTTCTGCCACCGGCGGCATATCGAACAACCTGCAGCTCAGCGACTTGCTCAATATCTTTGCCTTTCGTCCCGACATCAATCTTGGGACAACGATAAAAGACCTGGAAAACAAGTCGGTATTGCAGATTCTGGCCGAACCAAATCTATTGGCGCTGAATGGTCAAAAAGCTAGCTTTTTAGCGGGAGGAGAATTTCCTTTTCCGGTGGTGCAGGGCGGCCAGAATATTGGAGTCGTAACCATACAGTTCCGGCCTTTCGGCGTGAAACTGGAATTCACCGCATTTGTCGGGAAAGACCGCGTGATCCGGCTGCATGTCACTCCCGAAGTTAGTACGCTTGATTTCAGCAACGCGGTGGTGATTTCCGGTTTCACGGTTCCTGCGCTTTCGTCTCGGCGTGCGGAAACTGAGATCGAGCTCAAAGACGGCCAATCGTTTGGTATTGCAGGCTTACTGGACAATCGGGCGCAGGTGCAGTTCAACAAAATGCCCGGAATCGGAGATATCCCCATCCTGGGAAATTTCTTTCGCTCTCGATCCGTCAATCGCAGTAATAGCGAACTGGTCGTGCTGGTAACGCCGCGCGTGGTCGATCCGGTTAAGCTGAACGCGCCACCTCCGGTTCCACCCGCTAACCCCATTAAATTTTTGGATAACCCGAGCTTTGATAAGAACTTACCTGCGCGGGCTACTCCGGCCCGAAAGGAAGCCGGAGAGACTCCGAGTGCGAAATGAAGCCGATGTCGATTCGAGATGCGCTTAACAGTTCACCGCTTGAAAGTTTCTCGACCAGTCAGCCACTCTCGGTCGTGGGTGTTTGTCTCGATGAGGAAACCTGGGCGGTATTGAAGCTTTTCGCCGAATCTGCGCCTCTCATCAAGCTGCGCTCGCATCTTTCCGAATACCGAACGGATGACACCGAACCGGCCTCGGAGTGGCTTGGCTCTCCCACGCCCGACATCTGCATTATTGATTTCGACCGAGATCGAAAAAAAGCTGCTCTGGTTGCAGAGAGCATTCGCAGTACGGCGGCGGACACTTCCATATTTGCGGTGTCGGCCGATGCTCAACCAGACTTGATTATTCAGGCCATGCGCAGTGGCTGCAGCGAATACTTACTGAAGCCCATTGGCCGTGAGCAGCTGCTCAACGCCGTGGCTCGAGTGGGGGGCAGGCGCAAGGAGCGGGTTCAGCCGTTTAAGGCGCAAGTGCTGGCTTTTGTCGGCGCCAAGGGCGGCTGCGGGGTAACCAGCCTGGTCACCCAACTGGGTGCGCTCTTAGCCAACTCATTTTCCAAAAAGACCTTAGTTGTCGACTTACATCCTGATTTTGGAGATGCCGCCCTTTACCTCGGGCTGACAAAGTACCGATACCACTTTTTCGAACTGGTGGAGAATACCGAACGCCTAGACGGGGAACTTCTGCAGGGATTTCTAGCGCGCCACGGTAGCGGACTCGAGGTGATTCCTGCGCCCGAGGGTAACAGCGCGCCCCGGCGTGTTTTACCCGGGGCGGTCGCACAAACCTTTGAGTTTCTGCGCATGCGTTACGAGTACATCATGGTGGATATGAATCCTGGTCTTAGTGATGAGAACCTGGAAATGATTCGCCACTGTGACCAGCTGCATGTGGTAACCGTCGCCGAAGTTTCCGCTCTCCGCAACACCGTGCGCCAGTTTGAATATCTGACGCGCAAAGAAATTCCACGCGATCGATTCCGTGTGATTCTGAACCGCCACCACAAGCGGTCTCTCATCAGTGATGGTGAGATCGAAAAAACCCTGGGTCAAAAGATTTTCTGGAAAGTGCCAAATCAATATGCCCACGTGGTCAAGGCAATTAACGGTGGCGATCCGATTGCATCGCTTTCGAGCTCGGATGTGGCTAGAAACTTGCGCGATCTGGCCTCCCATCTGGGGGCAAGAAACACCTCTGGAGAGAAAGAGAAGAAGAAGGAAGGTTCTGGCATTCTTGGGCTTTGGAGCAGGTAGGTTAGGGGGATAGATGGGGGAGTTCAATACACTTTCGGCTTCGCTCGGAGGCGCCGGTATTGTTGCCGGCCCCGGTATTAAGCGAACCGGCCTGAGTTTCAAAGAATATCAGGAGCTGAAATCCACCGTTCATCGTGATCTGATCAGCCGCGTCGATCTGGAGCGCGTGGCTACGCAGAGAGATGAATATACGCGGGGACAAGTCCTGGCAGTGATCCAGGATCTGGTCTCGAACCTTAAAACCCCGCTCAGCGGCCGCGAGCGGGAACGGCTGTCGCTTGAGGTGCTCGATGAAGTCTTTGGCTTGGGCCCCCTTGAGCCGTTGTTGCAAGATCCTACCATCAACGACATCCTGGTCAACGGGCCGAAACAGGTCTATGTAGAGC
The DNA here is from genome assembly GCA_019247235.1 of Acidobacteriota bacterium. Taxonomy (GTDB): domain Bacteria; phylum Acidobacteriota; class Terriglobia; order Terriglobales; family Acidobacteriaceae; genus Gp1-AA145. The sequence goes on along the minus strand of JAFAPG010000274.1, from coordinate 1,172 downwards.
GGGGCGGAATCCTTGAGGAAAGCAACATTATGTTCAAGGATAACGCGCATTTGATGAACATCATCGACAAGATTGTATCCGCGGTCGGTAGACGCGTCGATGAATCTTCCCCGATGGTTGACGCGCGCTTAGCAGATGGGTCGCGTGTGAATGTAATTATTCCGCCGCTGGCGCTCGATGGCCCCCACCTTTCAATTCGCCGCTTCGGTCATATCCCCATCGGAGAGGAGGACTTGCTCAGAAATCAAACCCTCACCCAGCCCATGTTGCAGCTGACGCGGGGAGCAGTTCAGGCGCGACTCAATATCCTGATTTCCGGCGGCACAGGTGCTGGAAAAACTACCTTGCTGAACGTTCTCTCCGGTTTTATTTCCGATCGGGAACGTATTGTAACCGTCGAGGACTCGGCGGAATTGCAGTTAAAACAGCGGCACGTAGTCCGTCTTGAGACCCGCCCCTCCAATATCGAAGGCCGGGGCGCCATCATGCAGCGACAGCTGGTGATCAACAGCTTGCGTATGCGTCCGGATCGCATCATCGTCGGCGAGGTTCGTGGCGAGGAGGCGCTCGACATGTTGCAGGCTATGAACACTGGCCATGACGGTTCCTTGACAACAGTGCACGCCAACAGTCCCCGCGACGCTCTGGCACGTATCGAGACCATGGCCATGATGGCCAATCTGAATCTACCGCAAAGCGCGGTTCGGCGTCAGATCGCCTCCGCCATCAGTCTGGTGATCCAGATTTCCCGCTTTAATGATGGCACCCGACACATCACCCATATAACCGAGATCACCGGCATGGAGCAGGACGTGGTCAGCATGCAAGATGTATTTGTCTTTGAAAGGCACGGCGTGGCGCCGGATGGGCGTGTCCTGGGCACCTTTGGGGCCACCGGTGTCTGCCCCAGATTTGCCGAGCGGCTCCGCGCGTCCGGTATTGCGGTGCCACCTTCGTGGTTTGAGCACTCGTTGAATATCTAAACAACGAGTGAGTTGTTGGCATTAGGAACACAGAAGCCATGCTACTTTTCTTTCTATTATTCGTGGTCACCTTAACCGTGCTCTTATATCTTCTGCGTCCGACTAAGACGGAGACCGCGGTTCAGCGTCATCTCGAAGAGCTGAAGGAGGCAATGGCCGAGCGTCCAGGCGAGACCATTCTTAAGGAGG
>JAFAPG010000220.1 GCA_019247235.1 Acidobacteriota bacterium | reverse complement strand
AGCGGGCCAGAATCTCCTCCCTTTGCTGAGGCGTGATCCCTCCCTTTTCTACAGGGCGCTCGCTGAACTTGGTTAGCGATTTCCCAATGACGTCAAAACCTTTATCGAGGAATCGCTGCTCCACTTCGAGCACGGTAACCTCAAAACCCGCGGTAGCGGCAACCTGCGCGATTCCCGAACCCATCAACCCACACCCGAGAACACCAACTTTGCGTATGTCCATCACAGTTCCTTGCGAAAAATAGGAGCCCAACAGGCGCGAACAGGGATCGCCATCGCCATCTTCTGGCTCAAGCGATCTAGTTAAAGCTCTCGACCACCATGGCGATGCCTTGTCCACCTCCAATGCAGGCCGTGGCCAAGCCATACTTTTTCTTCCGCCGTCTCAGTTCGTATAACAACGTAATCACCAGCCGGGTACCGCTCGCCCCCAAGGGATGCCCCAGAGCAATGGCTCCTCCGTTCACGTTGACTTTCTCGCGATCGAGACCAAGCTCTTTCTCGACTGCCAGATACTGCGCGGCGAAGGCTTCGTTCACTTCGATCAGATCGATGTAGTCTAAGGTTAGACCGGCTTTCTGCAGCGCCAACTTGGTAGCCGGGACGGGGCCGCGGCCCATCACGCGCGGGTCCACGCCCATGATTGCCCAGCTCACCATACGTCCCAGCGGCTTCATTCCCCGGCTGCCCGCGCTCTCAAGCGAGGTCATGACCACGGCAGCTGCGCCGTCCACGATTCCGCTAGCGTTTCCCGCAGTCACCGTTCCGTTACGGCCGAAGGCCGGCTTCAGCTTCGCCAGGCCTTCATAGGTGGTCTGGGGACGGCGGTGGTCGTCTTCGGTGAGCGACTCGCCGCTTGGTTGCCCCTGGGGGTTGCTCAGCGGCACCGGCACCAGCTCCTCTTGGATTCTCCCCGCCTTGTACGCGTCATCGGCGCACTGCTGAGAGCGCAAGGCAAACTGGTCTTGCATCTCACGGCTAATGCCGAGCTCAGAAGCGTACAGTTCGGCAGTGTTCGCCATATAGAGTCCGCAGTAACTGTCGAGCAGGGCCACCATCAAAGAATCTTCCAGTTTGCCTCCCGGCGAAAGCGTGAAGCCGTCACGACCGCGCAGCACAAAAGGCGCTTGCGACATAGCCTCCATACCCCCGGCAAGAACCATCTCCGCCTCGCCCAATTGAATCAGTTGTGCCCCATTGATCATCGCCTGCATGCCACTGCCGCACAGGCGGTTCACGGTCAGGGCGGGAACCTCTTTGGGTAGGCCCGCTCGCAGGCCGACGTGACGGGCGCCGTACAACGCGTCCCCCGACGTCTGCTGGGCGTTGCCAAAGATCACGTGATCAAACTCCTCGGGTCGAACCCCGGCCCGATCGATAACCGCTGTAGAAGCAACCGCAGCTAACTCTTGGGCGGTGAAGTCTTTGAGCTTTCCGCAGTAACGGCCAAAAGGGGTGCGTACGCCGCTGACGATGGCAATGTCACCTGGCTTTAACATGTGAGCGTTGAACGATAACCAGTCTGCACCTGAATGAAACAGCGTAGTTTACGCCGCAGCCACCGCGTTTGGCCAGTCCAGGCGCGCCGACGTCGGCCCCTGATTGTAAGCTAGGTGCTCTGAACCAGACTTTTCCTCTAGCTTTGCCGAAGCTGCTGATTCAGATCAGAAATGCATCTTAATCCTGCCATCGTGTCGAAGAAGGCGATGTTCGCTGAAGTCGAATCTGAACCAGGCGCTATTGCCAGGCAAAAGCCGCCGAGGCGCGTCTTTTTCTGGTGGATGCGAAGCTTCCTGCTGGTCGTAGGCACCGTGCTAGCGGTGGGCCTCATCGTTGTAATCCGCCGCGCCAAACCCATCCTTCGGACGCGGGTGATCGAAACCTTGTCGGCGAGATTTCACGGCCCGGTCGAATTATCGAACTTTCAGGTGTCCGTGACCCACGGGTTCCAGGTCTCGGGACGAGACTTGAAGATCTATGGTCCTTCAGATCCCAACCCCCACCGGCCTGGGGTTCAGCCGCTGATTTCGATTGGAGAATTTCGTTTTGCGGCTGACATCTTCAGCCTGCTGCATACGCCGATGCGCATTCACCGGGTGGCTTTGAGGGATCTCGAATTGAACCTGCCGCCGAGAGAACAACGCCAGAGGGCGGGGCTTACGCGGGGAAAGATCAAGATCTTTGTGGATGAATTTTTCTGTCAGCAAGCTCGGCTGATCATCAACACCCTCAAGCCCGGCAAGCTACCGATTGAATTTGAGATCAACAACTTGCGAATGCGCGACATCGGACCGGGCCAACCGCTCCTGTTCGACGCCACACTCATCAATCCCAAGCCGGTCGGAGCGATTCAGTCGACCGGGCAATTTGGACCTTGGGATGCCGATCAGCCGCGCAATTCCCCGGTACGTGGAAGGTACGCCTTCACTCATGCCGATCTCAGCACGATCCGTGGAATAGGCGGGATGCTCTCATCGACGGGCCAATTCGCCGGCACCCTGGGAGGCATCGTAGTCGAGGGAACCACCGACACTCCAGACTTTCAAATCACGATCAGCGGCCATCCTCTGCCCCTACACACCGACTTTCACGCTCTGGTGGATGGGACCAGCGGAGATACTTATCTTCAGCCAGTCGAAGCCGACTTCCTCCACTCTTCGCTGCTGGCGAAGGGCTCGATCCTGCGGCTGAAGAATTCCGGTGGCCATCGCGTTCTGCTTGATGTGACCGTTAATCCGGCAAGGATTGAAGACCTGCTGAAGCTGGGGGTGAGAACGCTTCCCCCCGTCATGACCGGTCGTGCGGAGCTCAAGACCAGTTTCGACCTCTCTCCCGGACAAGCCGCCATTAGCGACCGCCTCCGCTTGTCGGGAAGCTTTCACATCTCCGATGCGCACTTTAGCAATCAGAAAGTCCAGGCCAGGCTCGACGCCCTCAGCCTGCGCAGCCTGGGGCGGCCGAAACTGGCGAAAGATGGCACCCTCGATAAGGTTCGATCGGAGATGAACGGCGTCTTCGGCTTGTCCGAAGGCGTCCTTTCCTTTCCCAACATTCATTTTGAGGTTCCCGGAACCAAGCTGGACCTGGGCGGAATCTATAGTCTCGATGGAAAGCAATTCGATTTTCATGGAAAAGCGCGCATGGACGCCAAACTCTCACATATGGTCACGGGCTGGAAATCAGTTTTCCTGAAACCCGTCGATCCATTTTTCAGTAAACATGGAGCGGGAACGGAGCTTCCTGTCAAAGTGACTGGGACCCGGTCGGAGCCTCACTTCGGCTTAGACTTCCACCACAAATCGAGGAGCGAGTGATATCGCCTTTGGCCTGTACTGCACAATGCCGCCCCGAACGATAGAGGCGTTCGAGCAAGCACCATGCTTGCATCTCGGCAAAGTGAAAGAGCAGAGGCAAGCCGCAATATAGTGTTGCGGTCGACAATGCACGCAGTTTCATAAAGGAGAAGGTCAGGAATACAACCTGAGGGGAGATAGGAGTAGGCCGCACCATCCGCAGAAGCGGTCAGCCTGCGCCCTGCCGCTCCGCTCGCTGCCTTAACAGTCGCTCCTCTTTTTCCTCTAACAAGCGATTGATCTCATCGATGAGTTGTAGGAGCACATCGGGATCTTGCTCGATGGCAGCTTGCTCGCATAGCCTTTGCCAATGCTCTTTGACTTCGCCCTGCATCCGGCACCTACTTAGTCGTCATCATATATCACAACTCGTATGGATGGTTCAGTCTGGAATGGGACGGAAATTTGGCGCCATATTGGGATTTTTTGGCTGAGCTAGCATGCAAAACAGATCGGCTGCTGGGGTCCGGCCTCTCTCTCTGTGCCACGCTCAGAAGATTCTCAGAAGATTAACGATACTCCTAGCAGGCGACAAGAGACTGAGGCGAGCAAATTAACCCCGCGTGCCAAGCTTCGGAAGATAGCTGGAGGCATATTCAGGCGCGAATCGAGCTGGCCTGGGCAGAACCCCTTATTCAGGAAAGGTAGGAATTTAGGCCACCGCGGCGGCGGAAACATTGGCGGGCAGGGCGACAGCTTTGCCGGGCCCCTCCTCGATGGCTTTTTCGAGCGCTCGCTCCACTCGATTGATCAATTCAGTCACAATGTCCACGGGGTCAAAATCGGCATGCAATACCGCTTCGGCCACCCCTGCGTTAAACGGCTGCGGTGATACTTTTTCAGCTACAGCGGCGCCGATGACTCGCCGCATCTTTTCGATGACCATTAATGCTTCTTTTTCTGCGGTTTCACCGAGAACCACCGCGACAATGTCGGCCGCATAGCGAAATGCCAGATCGTTTTGCCGTAGATTAGCGACTACCAATTGTCCCAGACGTTGCAGACCGCCTTCAGCGCCTTCTGCCGGATCCTTACCTTGCAGCCCGCGGTCGGCAAAACGCATCAGCAAGACCGATAGCGGAGTGTTCTGCTGTCGCGCCCGGCGAACCTCGCCCATCAAGAGATCCAGATAGGACGCCCGCTTTAGGAGTCCGGAATTTTCGTCGGTCACGGAGAGATTTTTAACCAGCCGCCGCAAACCAGCGTTGCTCAAAGCAATGGTTGTTTGTTCAGCGATCATGCGCAACACCAGCACTTCGTTCTGTGACCAGCTGCGAGCGTTGCTGTCGATGAGCACTAGCAGCCCCAAGTGATCGTTTCCCTCGTTCAGAGGCAAGGCCACAAGTGAGCGAGCCGAAAGGTCGGCCAGTAAGGGCAACCAGGCCTGCAGTTCTGGTGCGGAGCTGACTTCAGGGTACGCCAGCAGACCGCGGCTGATGGTCAAATCATGCAGTCCGCAAATCAGCTTTTCGAGCGAGTTCGCGTTTCCCGGAGCTCTTTCCGCAGCCACGAATTCTTTCACGGCACTGGTGGCCAGACCAGGCTTGCGAAGTGCCGCAATCGCCCGAGACAAATTCCATTGTGTAGCCAGTTCGCTGGC
>JAFAPG010000108.1 GCA_019247235.1 Acidobacteriota bacterium | reverse complement strand
TGGTACTCGCCCCGCGCATTCAGCCAGCTTCTAACCGCAGTCAGACGGCGATTTGCCGCCCTGAAGCGAGAATCACTTTCCAGGGCTGCGGCGGCATTTCGCTGATCGTGCCGAGACCGCGCCGCCATGAGCTCGACCGCAAATGGCTGGAAGACAGGTTGATCACGGCCCTTGAAGCCCTGGCTTGAGACTCTCTGCAACTAGAGCTTGGCGCCTTGAGAGCGGTATGCAGGCCTAGTCAGTTCCCGCCTTTTGAACTGGAGGTGCTCAGCGAATGGCTCGTCGGGTTACTCGGCGCTCGGCTATTTGCAGTACGCAGCTGTTCTGCTTTATGCGCCGCATCAATGGTCTTGCGGCAGAGTTCGAGGAGAAGAGGAAATTCGCCATCGCCGAGCGTACGGCGAAGGCGCTGCTGAGCGCGCTCCCAATATGGAACTGTATCGTTGAGCATCTTTTTCCCCTGCTCGGTCAAGGCGTAAATGCGTTCTCCATGCTTACCTCCGCGGCGAACGCAAACCAGGCCTCGTTTGCGCAGGGCTGCTAAGCGTCGGGAAAGTGTCTCAACGGCGATAGCATGCTGACGTGCGTACTTCCATTGCGCGATTTCTCCGGCCTGGCCGATACTTTTCAGGGCGATGAACTGAGTGATCTTTAGGCCGGCAGGCTGCAACACCAGATCGTAAAGCTGAGTTGCCGAACGCGCGGCGGCGCGCAGAGCAGCACAAGCGCAGACGCTTTCAAGTACATCCTCTTCCCTAGACTTCATCTTCGAATCGGCAACGGAGTTCTTGGGATGCGACTGGGTGACAGCCCTCGAGCTCCTGAGCTAGACCGTAGGTTCACGCTCGGTTTCATCCTACATCAGCGTCGAATGAGTGTCGCGCGGCGGAACGGGAGGTGCTAGGCTTTTCCCCCCCTGTCCAGAGGAATGGTAGCACGAGATCTTGATACAAGGTCCGCGTTCGGTTTGCTGAGGAAACGGGTGCTCCGGTGAGGTAGCGTTGCCGGCGTTCTCCCAGGTTGCCGATGCAACACTCGCGCGAATTGAATTTTGAAAGCTGGGGTGAGACATTTGTTATGGCGGTCTCGAGATCATTTCCTTCGTCGCCAACAACCGCGACACGGTTGGCTTCGAGAGCTGCAGGGAAAACCTCAGGGGAGGCAGATGCATCCCCCGTAGGGGGAGGACACAATTAGTAAGCGCAGCTTACTTCGAATGCGAAACTCCGGGTGAGGAGGGAATGTTACTCCAAGAGCTTAGATTGACGGTTCTTTTGCGATTACTTTTCGCGGGTTTGCTGATCGTCGGCCCTTGGCCGCGCGCACAAGCCGCGGATTTAAATACTAACTCCACGCAAGCCGCGTGCACGTTTGATGACGGCAAGCAAATGTCGGTCGACTACAGCCGCGCCCCGGAGTCGGGCAAGAACTTGCCCGCCGGAAAAGTTTGGGCTCCGGGCGGCCAACCCATCGTGTTGTTCACTACCGCTCCCCTCATAGTCGGAGCGTGGGAGATTCCCGTCGGCGCGTACAGCATGTGGGTGATTCCAGAAAAGCGCGCCTGGACCTTGATTGTGAACCGCGATGTCACTCCCGGCAGCACATATCACGCTCAGGAAGACTTGGCTCGGGTTCCGATGCAGGTCGGCGAGCTCGAACAGCCGCAGCAGAAGGCCAGCATCTACTTTGGTCACAGCGCACCTAAGCAATGCAATATGCGCATCTACTACGGCATGGTCGGAACCTGGGTGGAATTTCAGGAGAAATAAGTCCTGAACTGCGGGTGCCTAGGTCGAGGCGGAAGCAAGGCTATGGACCATGCTTTCTTATTTCGCTCGGCATCCACTCCTCGTCTGTACAAGCGTCGCGACGGCAACAAGCTGCACCTCATCGCAAGGTGCAGGCCAAAAAATAAAGCCAGATCTGGCTAAGGCGCGAAAGTAGCCAGATTGAAGTCGCGTCTTTTTGGTGGTTCTGGCTGAGGCAAGGGAGTTTTTTGCTGTTCCTGTTCGTAACCCTCGGCCAGGTGGCAGAGAGCACGATCAAAAAAGTGGTCAAGCAGGCATAACAGTTCCATCTCTCCGTATAGCTCGATCGGGCTTGGCATCAGCCCCTGCTTCTGGAGGAAATCCCAAAGGTACTCTTTCGTGATGATGACGGCCCAGCACGCGTCCGCCAGAGGTACGGCCTTGCGCATTAGACGGGCACCCACCGCCCGGTAGTGCACCTCGACATCGTTCTTCGTCTTGGTAAGCAGCCATTCGCTCAAATGCTCAAGCAGCTCCTGGCTGCTGGCCAGCAATTCAGATTCATGCACTTTGTGCAGTTCGCGGGTGCGCGACGACCGCTGAATCTTGAGCAAGAGATCTCGCGCGATCTTGTCAGAATGGGCTTCAACCAGCCGCACCAAACGCAAAGCAATCATAGATCCTCCGTTGGTTGTTCAGAGCCGCCATTGCTATGCACCGGGGCGCTCCGCGAGCGGCTCTCCCAAAATTTCTACCTCCCTTGCCATCAAACCGGCGCCCGCTCACCTTGACGCTTCGATTTTGAGGGCCTGGGTGTGTTTGGCGAAGTCAATCTCGTCGATCGTTCTTGCCCCTCGATTGTCGCTGGG
>JAFAPG010000906.1 GCA_019247235.1 Acidobacteriota bacterium | reverse complement strand
GTGTTTTGTGTCGAGCCCGGCCGGTGGGTCGCGCGTTCGGACAGGTTTTATTCCCCCGCGGCGATCGTGCAACCCTCGGTTCGCGCTAAGGCCATGGCTGCGAAAAACCAGGCCGAAGTTTGGGAAGAGGTGGGTAAGACCAGAGTGGCCATGGCGGCTCCGCCGGTCAGCTCATCCTACGCCGCAGTTCTAGAAGATCGCGAGGTGAAAGAAAAGATTGACTCGGTCGCTGCTCCGCTCGAGCGCGAGTACCAAAGCGTAATTGGACAATTGCGGGAAAAGAATGCCGTCGGCGTCGTGGTCGCCGTCCGCGGCGAACTGATCTGGGTCGACGTATTTGCCAGCAACAAGTTGCTTGAAAAATACTGGCCCAAACTGGTGCGCTCTTACGCCACCGAATCGATGATGGGGAACACCGGCAGCCAAACCGTGGAGCTGAAACAGGCGCAAGCATTTCTAAACCACATCGACGGTAAGCGTGAAGTGGTTGAAAATGAGCCCGGACTGTACCGTCATACGGAGGTGGCAGGCGATGGATTCAGAGTGTTTGCCTTAACTGCCTTATTGCCGGGAACCGGCTTTGATCTCCATCTTGCGAAGATGGCCGACTGAGCTGGGAACGAGCGCGCTTGGCGTTGAACCTACTGGGATGGTTGCTAGCGTAAGAGCCCCGAACCCCGACGAAGGTTCCGCTCTACGCCCTAATTGCTACTGACAGAAGCCTACGCGATTGCCGATCGTTTCCGCTGAGACACCGCGCCTCAATAAGGCGAGCTTCGATGCAGTGCAGGAGTGGGTGAATTGGTAGTAAATTCCCTTCGAAAATGCCACCCCAGCTGATGCCAAGCTTGGTCTTGCTCATTCCACACAGCGACCAGCTTGAGAAAAGCCGGAACGGCGCTTGGACTGAGACGTTCCTGAACCTCCTGACGGGCGAGATTCGGAGAATTATCGGTCGAACGGCTACCAAGGACGGCTGCATTAACGCTCGAAGGCGACTCCATTACGAATAGTAATCGCTCCAAAATAGATATCGACGCCATATTGTCTTTGACCACGGCTTTTACGGGCCGGATGTAAAGGCGCAAGATTGATGTATGCGGGATTTCGTGGTGTGGCACCACGAAACACGCACCGCAAAGTCTTGGCCGTCGCGGTAGAATTCTAGCGCGCAGTTGTGCCAGCGCATGACGCACCCAGGGAGGCTTTCGATGAGAACAGTCCTGAGATGGATGATGGCGCTGCTGTTTTCTGCACAGCTAGCGTCCGCGGCCGATCCCGGCCTGCATGTAATTAAGACGGTTAAGCTCGGAGGCGAAGGAGGATGGGACTACCTGAAGATGGACTCTGACGGGCGGCGCCTTTTCATTTCCCGTGCCACCCATGTGATTGCCATCGACGCCGATTCTCTCCAGCCGGTAGGCGACATTCCCGATACTCCGGGTGTTCACGGCATTGCGCTTGCCCCGGAGTTTGGCCGCGGCTTTACCAGCAATGGCCGTGAGGGAACGGTCACGATCTTTGATCTCAAGACCTTGAAGGTGATCAGTAAGATTAAAGATGTCGGCGACAATCCCGACGCCATTCTCTACGACCCGGGCTCAAAGCGGGTCTTTACCTTTAACGGCCGAAGCCATGATGCCACCGCCATCGATCCGGAGGCGGGGACAGTAGTGGGGAAAATTCCGCTCGATGGCAAACCTGAATTCGCCGTGAGCACGACCCGGGGCGAGGTGTTCGTCAATATCGAAGACAAAAGCGAGCTTGTGGCACTGGATCCTAAACAGTTGAAGGTGAAGTCACGCTGGCCGCTTGCCCCCTGTGAAGAGCCAAGCGGACTGGCGATCGATGCCGAGAACCGGCGTTTATTTGCCGGCTGCGACAACCAAAAGATGGCCGTAGTGAACGCCGACACAGGGAAGGTCATTACCACGCTGCCCATCGGGCGCGGGGTCGACGCGAACCGCTATGATCCCGATACCCATCTGGCCTTTGCCTCTTGTGGTGAAGGAATGCTCACGGTTGTCGAAGAGCAGTCCGCGGATCAATTCTCCGTAGTCGAAACCGTGCCTACCGAGCGCGGTGCCCGCACCATGGCGCTCGATCATAAAACCCACCAGGTCTATCTGGTAACGGCGAAATTTGGTCCCGCGCCGGCGCCCACTGCCGGGCAACCCCGGCCGAGACCCGCCATTGTTCCCGACAGCTTCGAGGTCCTAGTGGTTGGGAAATAGGCGCTCCGCTTTGCCTCGATCTGCATCCAAAGTCTCTGCCATGAAAGCCGTGTGCCTCATGTTGGGCCTAATCCTTTGCTTCAGCCCGCAAGGACTGCAGGCATATTCTGTTCTCACCCATGAGCAGGTTGTCGATCTGGCGTGGGAGGACCGAATCCAACCCATGCTTCTCAAACGCTTTCCCGAAACCACCCCGGACGGGCTGCGCCATGCCCACGCGTTTGCCTATGGCGGCAGCCTGGTGCAGGACATGGGGTACTACCCATTTGGCAACAAGTTTTTTAGCGACCTCCTGCACTATGTTCGCAGCGGGGACATGGTGGTGAACCTCCTCAAGGAAGCGACCGACGTGAATGAGTATGCCTTTGCCCTGGGCGCCTTAGCGCACTACTCGTCCGACAACATGGGGCATCCCACCATCAACCAGGTGGTGGCCATCGAATTTCCCAAGTTGCGCGCCAGGTTTGGCAACGAGGTCACCTATGCCGACGACCACAAAGCCCATATACGCACCGAATTCGGCTTTGACATGGTGCAGGTCGCTAAGAATCGCTACACCTCGGATCGCTATCACGATTTCATTGGCTTTGAAATTGCGAAAGCTCCGCTTGAGCGGGCATTTCTGAAGACCTATGCCCTCGAATTGAAGGACGTGCTCGGCGACGAAGATATGGCGATTGGAAGCTTCCGCCGCGCCGTCAGCACATTTATTCCTGCCATGACACGAGTGGCGTTGCTCAATCGGCGCGCCGATTTGGTCAAGGACGCGCCCAATCCTTCGACCAGGAAGTTCCTCTACCAAATCTCGCGCTCTAATTACGAGAAAGAGTGGGGAAAAGGCTACCGCCGTCCGGGGATCGGCTCGCGTATTTTGGCCTTCCTGCTGCGGAAAATTCCCAAAGTAGGGCCAGCCACGGCTCTCGATTTTAAAGTTCCGAGCACCCGGACGGAAGATATGTATGTCAAAAGCGTCGACCGAACGATGGACAACTATCATTCACTACTGGCGCAGGCGGAACACGCAGATCTAAAGTTGCCTAATACCGATTGCGATACCGGCCGGTTTGCGGCGGCCGCCGAGTATTCGCTCGCCGATCAGACCTTCGCTCGGCTTTTAGACCAGCTCGATAAAAAGAAATTCGCTCAGCTTACGCCGGAGCTACGCACGAGCATTCTCAGTTTCTATTCCCCGTCGAATCCACAAGTAAAAACAAAGAAAGAGCAGAAGGCATGGATTTCAACCCAACGCGAGCTCGAGGAGCTAAAAAACTGGGCTGCTCCCGAGCCCGCCTCTAACCCAGCCAATTAATAAAGCGGCAGATCAGCTGGCAGCGAAGCCTTGGCGCCAGCGGTGCTGTACACTGTTTCCATTTGCCAGACGAGGCCTGAATGGATAACTTGGACGACAAATTTTATCGCGCAAAGATCGTGAAGCGTTCTGATATCGCCCCCGATCTATGGCTGATTCGCGTTGAGCCGGGTGGAGCCTTCACCTTTAAACCGGGACAGTACGCTACCTTAGGGGTCCTGACTGAGTCGAAACGCATCGAGCGCGCCTATTCGATCGTTTCTTCTCCGAGCGAAAGTGAGCTTGAGTTTTTCTTCGAACTGGTGCCGCAAGGCGAGTTGACGCCCAAGCTTTATCAGCTAAAGGTGGGCGATGAAATGCTCATGCGAAAGTCGCCCAAGGGCTTGTTCACACTGGATCAAAAAAGTGGGCGCACCAATCACTTTCTGGTCTGTACGGTTACCGGCGTTGCCCCGTTTGTGAGCTATGTGCGTACTCTGTTTCGGCAATGGAAAGAGGGAGTCTTTCAAGGAGAACACAAGCTATTTATTCTGAACGGGGCCAGCCGTTCCTGGGAATTTGGCTATTACCAAGAGCTCTCTGACTTCGCCCAGCAAGCGCCGTGGTTAAAGTATACGGCTACCGTGAGTCGCCCCTGGGACGATGAAACCTGGAAGGGAGAGATGGGCCGAGTGGATGACGTGCTCAGGAAATATTCCGATCTCTGGGGACTCGATGGAACTAACTCGGTCGCTTATCTTTGCGGGCATCCCGACATGATCGAAAATGGCAAGAGCATGCTGAAACGCATTGGGTTCACCAAGCAACACGTCAAAGAGGAAGTGTACTGGATCCCTACGAAAGAGGCTGCCGCCACCTAGTAGGCGGCCGGGTGAGCGAAAGCTCGGGAGAGGTTAGGCCATGGTCGCACGTCACTGGCGTGGCTGGACCAAGACTGGGGACGCGGATGCCTATGAAGAGCTGTTAAGAGGCCGAGTGCTCCCCGCATTGCAACAGATTCGAGGCTATCGCGGCGGTTACCTGCTGCGCGACGATCGATCCCATGAGGTCGAGTTTGTCGTGGTCAGTTTTTTCGATTCTCTTGAGGCCGTGAAGCGCTTCGCCGGGCCCGAGTACGAGCGGCCCGTGTTTGAGCCGGAGGCGCGACGCTTGCTGTCGAGGTTTGACCCCGTGGCACGTCATTACCAAGTGAGGGCCGATGCCACTGTCGGCTAAAGTTTTCATCTTGCTTTGAACCGGGAATCCATTCGCAAGCTTTTTGTCCAGGTGCGAGCTGGCAAGCTCTCGCCCGACGAAGCCGTGGAACGGCTTCGCCACCTTCCTTTTGAAGATTTGGGTTTCGCCAAGGTCGACCATCACCGCGCCCTGCGCGCTGGCATGCCGGAGGTGGTATTTGGTGCTGGCAAAACCCCGGCGCAGTTGAGTTCCATCTTCAAACGGCTGGCGGAGCATGGCGGAAACGTTCTCGCCACCCGGGCGACCCCCGAGCAGTTCTCCGCCGTGCGGAAAAGTGTGCGTCAGGCGAAATATGACCCGGTCGCCCGCACTATCCTCCTCTACCGCGAGCATAAACATTATGGCAAGGGGTTGATTACGGTGGTGAGCGCCGGGACGAGCGATATTCCTGTCGCCGAAGAGGCTGCGGTTACGGCCGATATCATGGGAAACGCGGTCACGCGCATCTTCGATGTCGGCGTGGCGGGTATCCATCGCCTGCTGGCCCACGCGCCGGTAATCGGCCGTTCGCGCGTGGTCATTGTGTGTGCCGGCATGGAAGGAGCCCTGCCGAGCGTGGTCGGAGGGCTGGTTGGAATTCCCGTCATCGCCGTTCCCACCAGCATTGGGTACGGAGCGGCCTTTCGCGGCCTCGCGGCATTATTAGGAATGATGAATTCCTGCGCCTCAAACGTTACCGTTGTCAATATCGATAACGGCTTCGGGGCTGGGTATGTGGCTTCCCTGATCAATCGCCTGTGAATGCCGCCTCAAGGTGTGCGCAGGTCTAAAGAATTCTTCTCTGGTTTTCTTGCCCTCAGGGGTAAAATGTTTATACCCTCTATTTCATTTTGGGAGGCGGCTATGGTGTCTAAGTGCGCCAACCCTGCCTGCAGTACGCCCTTTCTCTATTTCCATCAAGGAAAGCTCTTTCGCCGCGAAAGCGCGGCTGGTATTGAGGCCGCCGAGGGAAATGGGAAGAAGCGAGCAATGCGCAACATAGAATTTTTTTGGCTGTGCAACGATTGCGCCGATAAGATGACTTTGACCTTCGAAGAGGGCGTAGGGATCGCGGTACGTCCTCGCGCGGTGACAGAAACGGCAGCCTAATCGAACCTGCGGGCGTAAATTCCGGCTTGCGCATTCTGCCGGATTTCGAGGACCTCGCGCACCATACGCAGGCCATCGCGCAACGGCCTCAATCGCGTACCGGCGGCATGCGACCACTCAACCGGAACCTCTTCAACTTTTAGCCCCGCCTTTCGCGCAAGATAGAGCAGCTCGGGGTCAAACCCCCAGCGCTCAATGCGCTGGAGAGGAAAGACGGCTTGGGCGGCGCGCCGATTGAAGGCTTTGAAGCCGCATTGCGTGTCCTTGAAGCGCAGGCCGAGCAAGATCCGCAGCGCAAGGTTAAAGAGCCGGCCATAAAACTGGCGCAAAAGCGACTGCCGACGGGTTTGCAGCCGGGGGTTGACCCAGCGCGACCCGATAGCGACGTCGGCCCCGGATTCAATGGCGGCAAACAGCTTGGCCGATTCTTCAATCGGGGCGGAAAAATCGGCATCACTGAAGAGCAGCAATTCTCCGCTGGCTTCGAGCATGCCGTGGCGCACGCTGTACCCCTTGCCGCGATTTCCCGAGTTTTCAATGAGCTTTACCTGGGGACCGCGGTCCTGATACCTGAGCACAAGTTTCGCGGTCCCGTCCTCGGAACCATCGTTCACCACGATCACCTCGGCATCCCACCGTCGCTCGAGGACGTAGCTGAGCACTCGGTCAAGGCTAGCACCCAGACGCGAGGCCTCGTTATAGGCGGGGATGACGATGCTGTACTTAGGCATCTGCGACCGGTTAAGTGCGAGAAAGATCTAGAGAAGATATCACGCGCGAGGAGGTCGCAGTGTGGGCTATTACGCGACTTGGCGCTGGCGTTCGAGCATGGCGAAAAACTCAACCACCAACTCGTCGTCCCACAGACCTTTGCGGGCTTCTTCGCGCATGGTGATCGCGGCTTGCTCGTGGTTGAGGGCAGGTTTATAAGGTCGGGCGGTGCGCAGGGCGTCATAGACATCGACCACCTGCAAGATGCGAGCCAGCAGGGGAATCTGTTGGCCGGAGAGAGCGTCGGGATAACCGCTGCCATTGAAGTGCTCGTGGTGGTTGCGAATGATGGGCAGCACCAGGCGAAGAGACTTCAAGGGGCGACAGATGGTTTCCCCGGTAATCGGATGCCGCTTCATCACCAGCCACTCCTCGGAGGTAAGATCGGCGCCCTTTTTCAAAATGTCGTCGGGAACGGCAATCTTTCCTAAATCGTGCAGATATCCCCCCCGCCTGAGGGCAATGATTTCCTCCTCTTCAAGCAGCAGGTGCCGGCCCAAATTAGTGGCGTTTTCCGCCAGCCGCTCGCAGTGTCCCTCGGTGTAGGGATCGCGGCTCTCAACACTCAAACCGAGCGTGCACAGAACACTTTCCGCCGTCTCCAGTTCATCGGTGAATTCCTTCAATTTGATCAGCGATTTCACGCGGGCAAACAGCTCTTCGGGGAAAATCGGTTTGTTCAGGAAGTCATCGGCACCGGCTTCAATTCCCCGCACCCGGTCCTCACGCTCGCTGAGTCCGGTAATTAGAATGAAGGGCACCAAGCGGGTGGCGGGATTCTCTTTCATCTCACGACAGAGCTCGTAGCCAGACTTTCCCGGCATGACCACGTCAGAGAGTACAACGTCAGGAGGGTGGCGCAGGATCTCGGCCTCGGCTTGAGCGGCGTCGGGAACTGCCACCACATCGTACCCACGGGTTGCAAGCAGGTCCCGCATCAGGGACATGGTATTGGGATTGTCATCGACAACCAGCACCCGCGGCAGACGCCGCCGAAGAGAGAGGTCAGACGCAGCAGAGATCTGCTGGCGTCGGGAGTTAATGCTGGAAAGCTTCCGGACCGCGTCCATACCTAGCACAGCCGAACCCACTATTTTAGTCCAGGAAAACGTTTTCGCAAACGTCTTTTGTTGATATAAATCGTTTTTTTAGCGGCGAAGGGCGCACTTGCTCCTCCCTTTGCGTCGCTAAGAATCAGAAAACACGAAAGTTATAATCGAAAGCCGATCGATCCCGCCAACCTCTAAGCCGCTCTCGAAGTGGCGAACGAAGTGAAATCCCAGGAGCAAAATCACTCCGGCCACGATAAAAACCCAGAGCCGCCACCAGTTACGCACCTCTACGGGCGAGGTCAAGTGGCGAGCCAGAACCGTTCCCAGGATGAGGCCTGAGACCAGGCCTCCCAAGTGAGCGGAGTTGTCGATGCCTGGGATCACCGTGCCAAAGAATAGGTTGTAGCCGGCGAAGGAGAGC
>JAFAPG010000896.1 GCA_019247235.1 Acidobacteriota bacterium | reverse complement strand
TCGTGTCGCGCGATCGTGCCAATGCCTATTGCGCTTACATAATCGAGAGCGGCTCCTAATCCGACCACCCCATCTACATGCGGCGTGCCCGCCTCAAACTTATGGGGAACGCGATTGTACAGGGTCTTTTCGAAGGTGACGGAGCTGATCATGTCCCCACCTCCTTGATAAGGAGGCATGGCATCCAGCAATTCTGCTTTGCCATACAAAACGCCAATTCCCGTAGGGCCATAGACCTTGTGGCCGGAGAAGACGTAGAAATCGCAATCGAGCTGGCGTACATCGACCGCCATGTGGGGAATGGCCTGCGCCCCATCCACCAGTACCCGGGCGTTGGCGCGATGCGCCATTTCGACCAGCTTTGCCACCGGGTTAACCGTGCCAAGTGCATTCGAGATGTGCGCCAGAGCGACTAACTTTGTATGCGGACCCAGCAAGCTCTCAAATTCCTCGAGCAAGAGCTCGCCACGGTCGTTGACCGGTGCGATTCGCAGGCGTGCCCCCTGCTGGTCACAAAGCATTTGCCACGGGACAATATTCGAGTGGTGCTCCATGGCGGAGATCAGCACTTCGTCGCCGGGGCCGATGTTGGCGCGGCCCCAGGTCTGGGCCACCAAGTTGATGCCTTCAGTGGTGCCTCGAACAAAGACAATCTCATTCGCATCGTTGGCGTGAATGAACTCCTTAACCACGACGCGCGTCCGTTCGTAGTGTTCGGTTGCGAGCTCCGACAACGTGTGCACGCCGCGATGGATGTTAGCGTTCTCCGATGTGTAGTAACGCACGATGGCGTCGATGACCGCCTGCGGCTTCTGCGTTGTCGCCGCATTGTCCAGGTACACCAGCGGCTTGGTTCCAATCTTGCGCGCTAGGATGGGAAATTCCGAACGAACCTGGCGGAGGTCGAATGAGGTATCCATATCCGGTCTTGACCAGGGAATCACATTGGCTCGAGACGTCATCCCACCTCCTCCCAAGTCCTCGCAAGCTCGTTGGCCATGGTGTTATGGGACGAGCGAACCGGCAGCCAGTGCTGCACCGCATTCTTCAAATAGTCGCGAATGGGCTGGTTCTTCATGCGCTCGAGACACTCATTGGCGAAGGCTAGCAGCAACAGCCGCCGGGCGGAATCTTCATCGATGCCACGGGAACGGAGGTAAAAAAGAGCATTCTCCTCGACCTGACCAATGGTGGCTCCATGCGTGCATTTGACATCGTCGGCGTAGATCTCCAGTTGCGGCTTGGTGTCGACTTGGGCGTGGTCAGAGAGCAGCAAGTTGCGGTTGGTTTGTTTGGCGTCGGTTTTCTGCGCGTCGCGGTGAACGATGATTCTGCCGTGAAACACGCCGTGCGAGTGATCGTCGAGAATGCCGTTGTAAAACTGGCGGCTACTCGAATGTGGGCTGGCATGTTCGACAAGCATGTAGTTGTCCATATGCTGCGTGCCGGATCCGATGAACAAGCCATTGATCAAACATTCGCCTCCATCACCGGCCAGCACCGGATGCACATTGTTGCGCACCAAGCGGCCCCCCAAAAGCACGGAATGAGAGCTCAGGTTGGCATTGCGCGCCTGACGCATCGCTAGGGTGGAGACATTGATTGCGCTTTTGGACTCACGCTCGATCAGGTAATGGGAGATGGTTGCATTCTCGCCGGCAACGAGCTCGGTCACTACGTTTGAAAATCCAACTCCGCTGCCCAGGGTGACGTAATCCTCGACCACGCTTGCTTCGGTTTGCTCCTCAGCAAGGATGAGATTGCGCAACTGGGTGATCTCTGGAGAGTCGCCGGGAACGGACACAAACAGCAGGCAAATGGGTCCTGCGAGCACAGTCCGACGCGGCACATAAACGTAGGCGCCTTTCTCGATAAAGGCGGTGTTCAGCGCCGAGAATGCGTCCCGGTGAATATTGACGCACGTACCCAGATGGCGCGCCAGAGCCTCCCCTTGAGCGGTGATGGCCTGGGAGAGGCTCGTGACCTCGACTCCTGCGGGTAGATTTCCTAAATCAGACAATTCAGCAGAGAAGACGCCATTCACCAAGACCAGTTGGCAGGCAGCACCCGGAACCCGATATTCCGCCAGACGCTCCGGCGAAACTTCCTTTCTCGCCTCCCCAGCGGTGCGAAAGTGGGTCTTCGCGATCAGGCTGATATTGGTGAAGCGCCAATCCTCGTCTTTCGTAGTGGGAAATCCCTTCTCAAAGAACTCGGCAAACGCCTGCTCGCGCCGTTCACGAAGCCATCGCGGCTGATCCTGGGTACGTGCGCGAAGCTCATCGAAAGCCGAAAGATAATCGTGAAGCTGCTCTGCTGTCCGAATTGCCATGCTTTTCCCTTGTAAGCCCTAACCGGCGGCGCGAATTGTCTCCGCCTCGGTCCAGCTGTAGCCTTTTTCTTCCAAGGCCAGAGCCAGTTCCGGCCCGCCGGATTTCACGATCCTGCCGTCCACCAGAACATGAACGTAATCCGGCACAATGTAGTTCAAAAGCCGTTGGTAATGGGTGATCAGTAGGATCGAGCGTTCTTGACTCCGCATGGTGTTCACCCCGCGTGCCACAACCCTGAGAGCGTCGATATCGAGACCAGAATCGGTCTCATCCAAAATCGCTAGCCGAGGCTCAAGCACTGCCATCTGCACAATCTCGTTGCGTTTTTTCTCCCCGCCCGAAAATCCTTCATTTACGGCACGGTTCAGAAAACGCTCATCCATATCGAGCAAGCGCATCTTTTCCTTCAGAAATGGCAAGAAGTCGATGGCATCGAGCTCCTCTTGGCCGCGGTACTTCCGGGTGGCGTTTAGCGCGGCGCGGAGAAAATAGGCGTTGCTGATGCCCGGAATCTCAACCGGGTACTGAAATGCCATGAAGACGCCTTCACTGGCCGCTTCCTCAGGCTTCATCTCTAACAAGTTCTTGCCGTTGAGCAACACCTCTCCGTCGGTGATCTCATAGGTCTCGCGTCGAGCGAGCACTTGCGCCAAGGTACTCTTTCCCGAACCATTCGGCCCCATGATCGAGTGCACCTCGCCGACCTTGATGGCGAGATCCACGCCTTTGAGAATTTCATGGCCGTTCACGTTTGCGTGCAGATTTCTAATTTCGAGCAAAGTCATAGTTTTATGCGATGACGCGTCCTTCCCTATCCAACGCTTCCTTCGAGACTGATGCTGAGCAATTTTTGCGCCTCTACGGCGAACTCCATGGGAAGCTCGCGAAACACCTGGCGGCAAAAGCCGTTAATGATCATCGAGACTGCCTCTTCGGCGGAAAGTCCGCGCTGCCGCAAATAGAAGATCTGATCTTCACCGATCTTCGAGGTGGAAGCCTCGTGTTCCATGCGCGCGCTAGCATTCTTCACCTCGATGTAAGGAAAGGTGTGTGCGCCGCACTTGTCGCCAATCAGTAGGGAGTCGCATTGGGTATAATTGCGGGCGCCCGTAGCCGCCTTCTGAATCCTCACCAACCCCCGGTAGGTGTTTTGCCCGTGTCCCGCCGAGATGCCCTTCGAGACCACCGTGCTCGACGTGTTCTTGCCGAGATGGATCATCTTCGTTCCCGTATCCGCCTGCTGGTAATTATTGGTTAAAGCGACCGAGTAAAACTCACCAACCGAGTTGTCTCCCATCAGGATGCAGCTTGGATATTTCCAGGTAATGGCGGACCCGGTTTCGACTTGGGTCCAGGAAATCTTAGAATGTTTTCCCTGGCATTTTCCCCGTTTGGTCACGAAGTTATAAATTCCGCCGCGTCCTTGCTTATCGCCGGGGTACCAGTTTTGTACCGTGGAGTACTTGATCGAAGCGTTGTCGAGCGCGACCAGCTCAACCACCGCGGCATGCAGCTGGTTTTCGTCGCGGATCGGGGCCGTGCAGCCCTCGAGATAGCTGACCGATGCTCGCTCGTCGGCAATGATCAAAGTGCGCTCAAACTGACCGGTTTCGGCCGCATTGATTCGGAAATAGGTCGACAGCTCCATGGGACAACGCACGCCCTTGGGCACATAAACAAAGGACCCGTCGCTGAACACTGCCGCGTTCAAGGCGGCAAAGAAATTATCGGTGTAAGGAACGACAGATCCGAGATACTGTTTGACCAACTGTGGATGACGCTCAACAGCTTCTGAGAAGGAACAGAAAATGACTCCTTTTTCCGCCAGCTTCTCCTTGAATGTCGTCGCCACCGAAACACTGTCAAATACAGCATCGATGGCCACACCTGCAAGACGCTGCTGTTCAGCCAGGGGAATCCCCAGCTTGTCGTAGGTGCGCAGGATTTCCGGATCCACTTCCTCCAAACTCTTAAGCGTCGGCTTCCTCTTGGGTGCCGAATAATAGACGATGTCTTGATAGTCGATCGGACCGTACTTTACGTTAGCCCATTTCGGCTCCGCATCCGCCTTTTCCAAGGAGGCCCAGTGACGATAGGCCTTGAGTCGCCATTCCAGCATGAACTCGGGCTCAGCCTTTTTGGACGAAATCACGCGAATGATCTCCTCGTTGAGTCCCTTCGGAACCCTGTCTTCTTCAATCTCGGTGACGAAGCCCCACTTATATTCACGTTCCGCCAAGTCACGAATCGTCTCTGCGTTCGTGGTCATTGAATTCTCCTCGTTAACTGAACCGCCGGCACTGAGATTCCCGTGCTGTTTTGGATCGACGTCAACTGTATCGGTTGAATCAGGTCTGAAAGCATCAATCTATCGAGCACTGCTTTCAGGGCTTGGTTGATCAATTGCTGATTCTGCTTAATCGCGCAGCAGGTTTCTAGCTCGCAAGCCCCTGACCCCTCCGTACTGCACTCGGTCCAGGCTACCGGCCCTTCCAGGGCAGCGATGATCTCAGCCAGTGAGATTTCCTTCGGTTGTCTGGCTAGGCGATACCCGCCCTGGGTTCCGCGGTGTGAAACCAGGAGTCCACATCGCAGCAACTCCTTTAAT
>JAFAPG010000885.1 GCA_019247235.1 Acidobacteriota bacterium | reverse complement strand
CTTAAACAGCTCCAAGGCCATTTTCTTAGGCAGACCACACTGATGCAGCTTTAGCTCGGGTCCGACGACAATCACGGAGCGCCCCGAGTAATCGACGCGTTTGCCGAGCAGATTCTGACGGAAACGCCCCTGCTTGCCTTTCAAGGTGTCGGACAGGGACTTGAGCGGACGATTGTTGGCCCCACGCAGCACCCGTCCACGGCGTCCATTATCAAACAGAGCGTCGACTGCCTCTTGCAGCATGCGCTTTTCATTGCGCACGATCACTTCCGGGGCGTGCAAATCCATGAGCTTTTTCAAGCGGTTGTTGCGGTTAATCACTCGGCGGTACAGGTCGTTGAGGTCGGAAGTAGCGAAACGACCGCCATCGAGCGGTACCAGAGGACGCAACTCCGGGGGAATCACCGGGATTACATCAAGGATCATCCACTGCGGTTTATTGCCGCTCTTGCGGAAAGCTTCGACCACCTTGAGACGCTTGGCGTATTTCAGCTTCTTCTGCAGTGAACTCTCATGCTTCATCTTCTCGCGTAGTTCGGTAGCGAGGGATTCCACCTCCACCCGCTTCAGCAATTCCTTGATAGCTTCGGCGCCCATCATAGCCTTGAAGCCCGCGGGTCGATACTGCTGGTCGAGTTCGCGGAACTTGGCTTCGTCCTTGATGACCTCACGCTCGCGCACCGGAGCGTCACCCGGTTCAACCACCACATAGGCTTCAAAGTAAAGAATGGCTTCCAGATCGCGCAGCGAGATGTCCAGCAAGTGCCCGATGCGGCTCGGCAGTCCTTTGAAGAACCAAACGTGGGAGCAGGGCGAGGCCAGCTCGATATGGCCCAAACGTTCGCGACGAACCTTCGAAAGGGTTACCTCCACTCCGCACTTGTCACAGATCACCCCGCGGTGCTTCATGCGCTTGTACTTGCCGCACAGGCACTCCCAGTCGGTGACCGGGCCAAAGATGCGGGCGCAGAACAGACCATCGCGTTCTGGTTTGAAGGTCCGATAATTGATGGTTTCCGGCTTCGTCACTTCGCCGTGCGACCAGCTGCGGATCTTTTCCGGAGAGGCCAGGCTGATGCGAATGGCGTCAAAATCAGCAATCGGGTTTGCCAGGTCAAAAGGGCTCGAACGGAACAAGATTTCCTCCACTCCTGCGGCAGTTTTCGCAGCCGCCTGCGGCTCCGGATCAGTGGCCAGCTCTTGAATTCTCTCTGGCCAGGAACTTGGCCGGAGGCCTGGGAGCAGCTGCCACCGGCTTTTCTCTTCGCAACTTTTTTGCTCCGGGCTCCCGTGCTGCGGAGCGTCTAATCGCCTTCAATGGCGACCCCGGAGCGATGCTTTTGCCCTGCTTCCAGGCGAGAAGCGCGCTCTTGAAACCCGTCCCCGCCGGCGCTGGTAGCCAGCGCCGGCCCGGCGCTGACAACCGGCTTCTTCTCGCCTGCCTTGATCAACTCGACATCAAGGCAGAGCGATTGCAGCTCGCGGATGAGAACGTTGAATGATTCCGGCACACCCGGCTCCATGGCGGCTTCGCCTTTGACGATGGCCTCATAAATCTTGGTACGGCCATAAACGTCGTCGGACTTTGCCGTCAGCAGTTCCTGGAGAATGAACGCTGCGCCATAGGCCTCAAGCGCCCACACCTCCATTTCTCCAAACCTTTGTCCGCCGAACTGCGCCTTTCCTCCCAGCGGCTGCTGGGTGATCAGCGAGTAGGGGCCAATGGAGCGCGCATGGATCTTGTCGTCGACCAAGTGGGACAGTTTGAGCATGTAAATATAGCCCACCGTGACCGGCTGCTCGAAACGGTCGCCGGTCATGCCGTCGAATAAATACGTCTTCCCCGATTCCGGCAAACTCGCGCTTTTCAGCAAAGCCTTGATCTCGTGCTCACGCGAGCCGTCAAACACGGGCGATCCGGTAAACACCCCATGCTTCAGGGTTCCGGCAAGCGCGGCAAGCTCGTCATCGGGAACCTCTCCGATCTCTTGTTCGAGTGTCGTACCCTTGAATAGCACTTTCAGTTCGCGGCGAATGGTCTCCTCGCGCGAGTTTTCCTTGAGCAGTGCGGCAATCTTCTGCCCTAGTTCGTGACCCGCCCATCCTAGATGGGTTTCAAGAATCTGACCGACGTTCATACGACTAGGAACGCCAAGCGGATTCAGCACGATTTCGACCGGGGTACCGTTTTCAAGATAGGGCATATCTTCTTCCGGCAGAATGCGAGCAATGACCCCCTTGTTTCCATGACGGCCGGCCATCTTATCGCCCACACTCAACTTGCGTTTCATGGCGATATAGACCTTCACCAGCTTGATTACGCCCGGCGGCAACTCATCGCCCTTGGTCAGCTTTTCCTTCTTCTCGTTGACGATCTTTTTGAGGACGTCGATCTGACGCGAGGTCATCTCTTCGATCTCATCGATCTGCTCATTGACCCGGGGGTCTTTATCGGCGTATTTGATCCGCTTTAAGTTGCGGGTGGAAATTCGCTCGATGGTATCGCGGTCAAGGATGGTGCCCTTGGTTAAGAGACGTTTGTTGGTGCGCTCGTCGTGGAGATCGGCCTGCACTTCCTTGCCGCCGAGGATGTTCTCAAGACGCTTGAGCCGCTCATCGGTGAGAATGCGAATCTCGTCCGAAAGGTTCTTCTCCAGTTTGGCGATTTGCGCGCCTTCGATGGCCTTGGCCCGTTCATCTTTTTCCTGACCCTTGCGGGAGAAGATCTTCACATCCACCACCACGCCTTCGATTCCGGGAGGGCAGTAGAGCGAGGCATCGCGTACGTCGCCCGCCTTCTCGCCGAAAATAGCGCGCAATAGCTTTTCTTCCGGGGTGAGCTGCGTCTCTCCTTTGGGCGTAACCTTACCTACTAAAATGTCGCCCTGCTTCACCGTGGCGCCGATGCGAATGACCCCGGCTTCGTCGAGATTGCGCAGCATAGATTCGCTGACGTTCGGGATATCTCGCGTTACCTCTTCCGGTCCTAGTTTCGTGTCGCGCGATTCAATCTCGAACTCCTCGATGTGAACCGAGGTGTAGTAGTCTTCGCGCACCAGCTTCTCCGAGACCAGAATGGCATCTTCGAAGTTGTAGCCGCGCCAGGGCATGAAGGCGACAAGGACATTACGCCCCAGGGCCAACTCCCCGTGATCGGTGCAAGGCCCGTCGGCGATGACCTGCCCCTTCTCGACCCGCTCGCCTTTTTTCACCACCGGTTTCTGATTGATACAAGTGTTTTGGTTGGAGCGCTTGAATTTCGTCAACTGGTAAATGTCGCTTCCCACTTCGCGAGAGAGCTGGCCAGGATGGTGCTCGCCCTCGACGCGCACGATGATGCGCTCGGAGTCGACCGAATCGACGACGCCGTTGCGGCGCGCCAAGACCACGGCACCGGAGTCGCGTGCCGTGACTCCCTCCATGCCGGTGCCTAC
>JAFAPG010000766.1 GCA_019247235.1 Acidobacteriota bacterium | reverse complement strand
TGCCCCTTGGGGCAGCCTGAGAGGCACGGCAAATCTAAGTGAGCGCAGTTTTTGCCAGGCGGAGACAGGCGTCAAGCGGAAATTCGGTGTTAACAACGAGCTTGGGCAAGGTGATTTCCTCAAAGCGGGCTTTCACGTCTAGATATAGGTTAAAGTTGCGATTTCTGGCGAGATGAAAACTCTCGCTGCTGAGCCGTTGCCTGGCGGTTTGCTCGTTGCAGACACACTCGATGATGCGCCAAGCCTGACCAATGGCGCGACTAAAGCCGGTCGCCCGGTCGAGTTGATAGCGGCGAGAGAACGTACGCCCATCGAGGAAGATATAGCGCGATGCATCTTTGCGGAAAAGATACCCAGCAACTTTTAGCATCACACGCATGCAGAACTCATCCTGCTCAGTCGAGTATTCGATATCCTGGGGCGCGAACAGCGCGGCGCGAACCTCGTCCTTATTCAGCACCGTTCCGCCCAGCTCCCCGGCCAGCGCACGACTTAACGTGCTCTTGCCTGTGCCGGGAAGTCCGGCCATGAGAACCAGCATAGGTTGAGTTTACTTAATTGTGGATTCTTTTGACCGTGACGGGGTATTCGAAGAGCCCTCAGGATCCAAGCTGCGGTGCCTCGGTCTGTGCCGTGAGTTTGCTTTCTAGTAGTAAAGATAGCTATCGATTTAGCAGGTTTCTTGCCGCGGGGGACGATTCCCGCTTCCCCGCGGCCGTGTGGATCGACTGTACACCGATCACCATTCCCCAATCATAGGAAAGCTTCCTTTGCCACGCCTTCGGCTACAGGCCGGCCGTTAGACCCTGCCGCTCTGAAGGTACGTGTTTGCGCCAAGCTGGCTGCCTGTCATTGAGATCAGCGACGCGCTGACAAAAATTTACACCTCAGTGACAAGGTAATGACATCTTGGCCGCCCGGGGTACTAGGCTAACTTGCTGGTTGGGGATCTTCTCAGGAGAGGGGCTATATGTCACTTAAGATTTTCTCGGTTTTGGCTCTAAGTTCATTGTTGGCTACGAGCGCGTTTGCGCAATCAAACTTCGTGACCAGGCTAAATGGCCTGAATGAGACGCCTATAGTTATCAGCCGGGGGACCGGCAATGTGCGCCTCTCAATCAGCGACGATGCAAAATCCATTGAATATGAGCTCACCTACAGCGGTATTGAGGGTGGCAAAGTATTATTTGCCCACGTCCATGTGGGTAGGCCAACGATTGCAGGCGGAGTTGCAGTGTTCTTCTGTGGGGGGGGCAACAGCGACAAGACGAAAGCGGCATGTCCGGACTCTGGCACGCTAACCGGAACCTGGACGGCGGCGGACATCGTGGGGCCCGCATCGCAAGGCGTAGATCCGACCGATACCAACGAGAATGCTTGGGAAAGATTTGTGAAAGCGATTCGGGCAGGTCTGAGCTATGCCAATGTTCATTCCGTGCGCAGCCCGGGTGGGGAAATTCGCGGCCAGCTGATGCCGGGACGCGATCGCGATCGCGAATAGAAGCGGTTATCTACCTAGAGCGTCGGGGATAGGGTCCGAACCTCGCCTCAGACAGACGCTCGTGGGCTAGCTGAAGCGACTGCGGCGAAGCGAAATGCCACGCCGCAGTCGGGCCTATCGCGGAAGAGTACGATGTGAGGTGGCTGGTTTACTGATTGGACGCCATCGGAACGTCGGTTGCAACGGACAGACCTATGGTCGTGATATTACGCAGGGTTTCGTCGGAGTCTTGCTCGGCCGCCACCATTCGGCTGGTGCGCCATTCGCTATAGGCGCCCGCCACCATCACATGAAAGCACCATTGGCGGCGTTCTTCTTCGGGTTCAATAAGACGAAGTTCCTTGAGCGGCCGTAAATATTCTTCTACCCACTTCACTTGCTCTTTCGTCATCCCCCGACGCTGTAAGTCCACGGTGAGTCCAGCGAGATGAGAGGAAGCTGTTTCTCCGGTCTCCGGAGCCGCGTTACGGTTATGCCGACGAAGCTTTTTCTGCACCAAGACGGTGCGCACCGCCGAGTTGACCTGAATTTGTTCATGAAATTGTTTGTAGTAAGCGGCGC
>JAFAPG010000841.1 GCA_019247235.1 Acidobacteriota bacterium | reverse complement strand
AGACCCCACAGCGGCACAAAAAATTCACCCTCATGATGCCCCCAAGCTGATCCGGGCGATTGAGGTGTGCCTGAGAACGAGACGGCCCATGAGTGCCGAGTGGGGCCTTGGGCGGGAGGCACTGCGGGGTTTCAGGATCTTACGCATCGGGCTTAATCCGGCCAGAGCCCTTCTCTATGAGCGCATTAATCGGAGGGTTGAAGCCATGTTTGCTGCAGGTCTAATCGAAGAAACCCGGGCGTTATTCGAGCGCTATGGCCGAGCCGCCCATGCACTGGGCTCGATGGGTTACCGGCAAGTGCTCGGGCTTTTGCGGGGGGACTTGGACCGACAACGCACGATTACCGCCGTGCAACAGGCTCACCGCAACTATGCCAAGCGGCAAATGACCTGGTTCCGCCGCGAACCCGACGTGGTCTGGATTGAAGGCTTCGGAGATGATCCTGGGGTTCAGGAGCAAGCATCATCCCTGCTGGCGAGAAGCCTCATCTGACGATGTATGACCCTCCTGAGCTACCAAACGCGAACCATCCTGAGACTCTCGATTCTAACCCCACCCACGCTCAGGAATGTCTGTTGGCCTGGTGGCGGAACAGTTCGCAGAAAGCCTTCGGCAGGCGCTCAATGAGCTTGCCGAAAGAATTCATCGTTGCTACTTGCGAGGACCAAAGCGAAGGGTGGACGAGGGGCAAAGGATCCGTGGGCAGGCCAAGATTCGCCGAACCGGCCGGGGCAAATAGCAAACAGTTCTGCGCGTAATACCAGAGAACCCGGGGATTCTGCCACAGCCGTGGACGGACGATGTCAAAGCAGGCGTACCCGCACTGGCGAAAAATAGCGGCCCAGTAGGATGGCCATTGCTCATTGAGATGATGACGTCCACCTTGACCGGGAATTGCGGCGGAGAATAGGACCCGGTCGGCGGCGCCGCACAGCAATTCGACCAAACTTCGTGCCTGGCTCGGAGCAAAATGCTCGGCTACCTCGAGCGAGAGAGCCAGATCAAAGCGGCGAGAAAGTTTGAGCGATTGCCCGAGATCGTGCGCGAGAAACTTCTCTCGCGGGATGGCGAGTTTCGATTTCAGCACCCAGGGCCCATCCACGCCTAAAACGTCGTCGATGCCAAGTTTGAGGGCGGCGGCCAGCCACTGCCCCGTGCCGCAACCAAGATCGATGATGCTGGTGGGCTTGATCAGCTCGATAATGAGGGGCAGAATTTCGCGAGCGGAATCGCCCGTTGCCTGGAGTTCCTGATAGAACCGGGGAGTGTACCAGCGCTCTTCGCTACCCATTCGTGCCGAGGATTATAGAATGAGCGTCGAGCAAGTTGCCTCGGCCTTCGCCGGTCTCTACAATAGCTATTCACCTACAATGATTCACTTTCCTGTTCCCGAGGCGCTCACCTTCGACGACGTGTTGCTGTTGCCGGCACGCTCTGATGTCGTTCCGGCACATGCCAACACGCAAACTCAGCTCACTCGCAACATTCGTCTCAATATTCCTATCGTCAGTGCCGCTATGGATACGGTCACCGAATCGCATATGGCAATTGCGCTGGCACAACAGGGAGGATTAGGCATCGTCCATCGCAACTTGACCATTGAACAGCAGGCCGAAGAGGTGGATAAAGTCAAACGTTCAGAAAGTGGCATGATCGTCGACCCAGTCACCATGAGCCCGGATGACAAGGTCTCAGATGCCCTCGAAGTAATGCGAAAGTACAAGATTTCCGGTGTTCCCGTCACCAAGAATAAACGGCTGGTTGGCATTCTCACCAATCGCGACCTGCGCTTTGAGAGTCGCTTGGAAATTCCCATCAGCCAGGTCATGACTAAGGACAACCTCATTACCGTGCCGGTAGGGACAACCTTAGAAGAAGCCGAGAGCATTCTGCACACCCATCGTGTCGAGAAACTTCTGGTCGTCGACGAAGGCTATAACTTAAAGGGCTTGATTACGGTTAAGGACATTCAGAAAAAACTAAAGTATCCAAACGCCGCCAAAGACTCGCACGGCCGGCTGCGGGTGGGGGCCGCTATCGGAGCCACAGGCGACTATCTCGAACGCGCCGAGCAACTGGTCAGCGAGAACGTGGATGCGCTGGTCATCGATAGCGCCCATGGCCATTCGACTCGGGTGATCGAAGCGGTGAAGAGAGTCAGGGCAAAATTTCCCGACATTGACCTGATTGCCGGCAACGTAGGGACCTTCGATGGCGCCTGCGAGCTGACACGTGCCGGGGTAGATGCCGTGAAAGTCGGAATCGGCCCGGGCTCGATCTGCACGACCCGAGTGGTAACCGGCGCGGGCGTGCCTCAGATCACCGCCATCGCTGAATGTTACCGCGCTACCAAGGATGCGGGTGTCTCGGTCATTGCCGATGGGGGAATCAAGTATTCTGGCGATATCACCAAGGCCCTGGCTGCCGGGGCCAGTGCGGTTATGGTGGGCTCCATGTTTGCTGGGACCGATGAGAGTCCCGGAGAGCTGATTCTCTATCAAGGCCGGACCTTCAAATCTTACCGCGGCATGGGCTCTCTGGGGGCGATGGCCGCAGGCTCAGGCGAACGCTATTTCCAGGCTGCCGCCGAGGAAGCCTCGGCGGCCATTCCCAACCTGGGTGCGGATCCGAATCGCTTGGCCAAGCTGGTTCCCGAGGGTATTGAGGGACGCGTGCCCTACCGCGGCTCCGTCTCCATGATTCTTTATCAGATGGTTGGTGGCCTCAAATCCGGTATGGGGTACTGTGGTTGCGCCAGTTTACCGGAGCTGTTGCAAAGGACCCGCTTCATCCGTATTAGCAACGCCGGCCTACGCGAAAGCCACGTTCATGACGTTATGATCACTCGTGAGGCGCCCAATTACGCAGCGGAGTAGCTAGATAGGCTTTGGCGGGTGGGGTTAGTACAGTGCATCGTATCTGGACACCATCCATTGGCCGCTGCGAATGTCCAACGTTAGCGAGAGTTGCTCCTCGTATCCGGGCTCTTCATTCCGCCGCTGGCCTTCATAATAAAGGATGCGCAAGGGTGGCCTGTCCTCCCAATCCACAAGCTTCCAGGACCGCAACGGGTGTTTAGCCTCGGAATCGCAAATGAAGGCCGCTCGGCGGGCGCGGTAATCTTTGGTCCAGTCGGCCAACTGTTCCCGGCAATGCCCATCGCGCATGGCTCGCAAGAATTCGGTGGCTGCGCGTTCGGAGGAACGGTCGCGCAAAGGATTCAAGCTAATCGAAACCGGGATTTTGGTTAACGGATCGACTTCAACTGACTTTGCCAAAACTGGAGGCTGGCTGTTCAGCCACAGCAAATAAATGAAGAAGCCGAGCAATATCAGGATTCCCGATCCCGCGGCAATAGCAATATGTGTCCTA
>JAFAPG010000779.1 GCA_019247235.1 Acidobacteriota bacterium | reverse complement strand
AATGGCGCCGGCAAGACTACCCTCCTGCGAGTCATGGCTGGCTTGGCATATCCCACGCGTGGCAGCATCTCAGTCCTCGGCGAAACCCAGCTTAAGCATGTCGCACGTTTTATCGGCTACATGGCGCATTCGTCCCTGCTTTATGACGAAATGAGTGGGATAGAGAACCTCGCCTATTTTGCCGGATTGTATGGCCTTGAACATCAAAGATGCAGGGAAATAATTAGCAAGCTGGGTTTAGATCCTGATTTAGAACGCCCGGTGGGGGAGTATTCCGAGGGCATGCGTCAGCGTTTGTCCTTGGCGAGGGCTCTCCTAAATCAGCCAAAGCTGCTGTTGCTGGACGAGCCATTTTCAAACGTTGATTCGCACTCAGCCACGCAAATGGTCGAGTTCCTCGGCCATTTACGAGACGCGGGCACCACACTGTTTCTGGTGACACATCAGCCAGCTCTGGTCGAAGTAGTGGCTGATGAATTTGTGGAGATGCGGGCCGGGAAGATTGTCAACCGGAGGAGCTCGGTTGAGGCGGTTGGGCGATGAGCTTCTTAGCCATCACGCGCTCGACTCTGGCCAAAGATATTCGCATTGAGTGGCGTTCCAAAGATGCTCTTAATGCCATGCTCTTTTTTGGCCTGCTGGTGGTGGTGATTTTTAGCTTTGCCTTCGATCCCACGGCAGAAGAATCACGCAGGATTGCCGGCGGGTTGATCTGGGTAGCAATCTTGTTTGCTGCTGTTGTCGCTCTGAACCAAACTTGGGCGCGCGAGCTGCGAAACCAGGTGCTCGACGGCTATCGAGTGTCGGCGGCGCCTTGCACCCCATTGTTCATGGCCAAAGCCCTGGGAAATTTCATCTTCGTGATCACCATTGAAGCCCTGATGGCACCCTTATTCATTGCCTTCTACAAGCTCCGCGCCCTGGGACCGGCCTGGGAACTGCTTCCGGTGGCATTGCTAGGTACTTGGGCGCTCGTGGTAAACGGAACCTTCTTCGCGGCGGTTTCTCTGCGCACTCGCAGCCGAGAGATTATGCTGCCCCTGCTGCTATTCCCGCTTTCAATTCCGGCGCTGCTGGCAATGGTCAATGCGACCACCGCCATTCTGTCAGGAGAGGAGTCGCCACGTTTTTGGGTGGCTTTGCTGATCGCGTATGATGTAATTTTCACGACGGCTTGTCTTCTCACGTTTGAAATGATTCTCGAAGCTGAATGAAACGTGGTCTCACATTTCTCGGCGTTCTCACAGGGCTGTTATTGAGCTTTGCTCTTTACGAGGCTCTGGTCGCGGCGCCGACCGAGCGCACCATGGGCGACGTGCAACGAATCTTTTATTACCATGTGCCTTCTGCCTGGACCGCGCTTCTCTTATTTCTCATCAATTTTGCGGCTTCGGTCATCTTTCTTCTTCGCCGCAACACGAAAGCAGATATCGTTGCCCTGGTCAGCGCCGAGGTTGGAGTGGTCTTTTGCACCGTGGTGCTAGTCACCGGACCCATCTGGGCTCGGCCGGTGTGGGGAATTTGGTGGGCGCCCGGAGACATTCGTCTGACGACTACCCTGGTTCTTTGGTTGATCTATCTAAGTTACCTAGTCCTGCGGCGGTTTTCGAATAGTAGCCAGACGCCCGTGGTGGCGGCCGTAGTGGCCATATTCGGAGCGCTCGACGTGCCGCTCGTATATTTTTCTATTTGGTTTTTTCGTACTCAGCACCCCTCCCCGGTAATTGGCGGCGGCGGATCGCTGGATCGCCAGATGGCCATGGTTTTGTTGATTAATTGGGCGGCCTTCCTCTGTCTGGCAGGCTTGGTCTGCTGGACACGCTACCTGTTAGAAGTGGCGAAACGTGAGGTCGACGAAGCCGAGGCGCTTGAGACTCTATACGAGGGCTCACGGTGAACTCCATCCGCTATCTTTACGCGGCTTACGCCGCTACTTGGGCCATCCACGGGACCTATCTGCTCATCCTTCTGCGGCGGTACGCGCAGATTCGGCGCGATATGCAAAGACTGAAAAGAGGGGAGCGCCAGCCTTTGGCTTGACCGCGTTTCCGGCTTAGATCGAGAGCCAAGCTAGGCACTCAATTGCGGGCTGGGTTCCGGCTGGGCAAAGGATCGCGGTTCTTCGCTTAATGGTAGACAGTCATATTGTTCGATGATGGCCGCCACCCCTGCGCGAATGCTACGTTTCGGTTGGTCAACCCGCAGAATACGTCCGAAAAAGAGAATTTTAAGTGGCGAAGTCATTGTGATCTTTGCGGAAAAGTTCATGGTGACTTCGATTTGTATTCCTGCATTCATGATTCGTTCAATGTAAAAAAACAATCCCCAGGCGCTAATGTTTTCTGTCTGAACCGGGAAATCGTAAGGAACTCCATAAACCCGCACCATAGCCGGCAATTTCAGGGGGAAGCGCCGCACGGCACGACGTTCGGGTTTGGCCAAAAGCGGTGCCTGTGGGGGAGGCATTTTTATCCGGGAATTCCGGAAACGTCAGCACGGATCTAACTCTAAGCTCAGACTTACTGAAGTGGGTTGTCATTGCAAGCGGAAATCGCCTGGGGGAATTGCTAGAGTTACCGGCGCTCGTTGCGAGATACTCTCTTTGGTTTATGCATAGTGCGGATCAAGTCGCCAGGCTGCGCGCCCGGCGCAACCCCATGACTAAACTGACGCGTGCTGCTGAATCCGATCACCGTTTTGGTGCGATCCGAAGCAGTTCCTTGTTGATTCCGACAAGGTTCGTTGAGCTAATCCAATCACCATCCTTGTTGGGCGCGCGCTCACTTTCTCATGCCCGACCGGAGAGGTAATCGAAATGCGAGAACGTCTGTAGAAGTCGGCGACGATTTCTCTTAAATGGAGCTCCAAGAAATCAGTAAATGCCGAACAGAAGTACTCAGAATGGTAAGCTGTCAGCATGGAAGATCGATATCCGGCCGTTATTCCCATGCTCTGTTATGAAGATTGCCTGGCCGCACTGGCGTGGCTTGCGAAGGCGTTTGGGTTCTCCCAGCGCCAATGCCTGATGGAAGCAGATGGACGAGTCGGACACGCTGAGATGGAGACCGGCGGCGGAGGCCTATTCATGCTGGGCAGTGGTCCCAATGGTTATGAGGGTCCAGCCAGCAGACAGAAGCGTTATGAGGGAATTCGCAAATGGTCAGCGGTTCCCTACATAATCGACGGCGTGCTGGTCTACGTAGATGACATTGAGCTGCACTATCAAACAGCCAAGCAGGCTGGGGCAAAGATTCTCTCCCCGCCGGAAAACGCTCCTTACGGTCGCTTGTACCGTGCGGAAGATTTGGAAGGTCATCGCTGGATGTTCATGCAGCGGTCCATAGCGTAAGGGTGATTGATGCTATCGGCAAGCGCGAATTTGCAAGCGTTATCCGGCTGAGCGTCACACTCGTTCCGCGTCTCTCCTGCACGAGTGCACGAGAGCGGACTTTCAACTTGTTATAATCAGACATTCGGTGGGAGTAGCTCAACCGGCAGAGCACCGGACTGTGGCTCCGGACGTTGCGGGTTCGATTCCCGTCTCCCACCCCATGTTTTCA
>JAFAPG010000704.1 GCA_019247235.1 Acidobacteriota bacterium | reverse complement strand
TCATCTACTTCGTTCTGGGTCATAACGGAAGCAATGGAATGGACGCCCCCGACAAAGAGGCATCGAGTGTGCCACAGTGGAAACTGTAAGACCAACCACTACAAATGAAGGGAAGCGTCCAAAATGAAGGTTACGACGATCGGTATGGATCTGGCAAAGAGCATATTTCAGGTTCACGGAGTGGATGAGAAAGGTAAGGTTGCGTTGCGAAAGCAGCTACGACGGAGTCAAGTACTGGATTTCTTCGCCCAACGGACTCCTTGGTAGGTATGGAAGCGTGCGGAAGTGCGCATGCCTGGGCACGACGACTGCTGAAACTGGGCTATTCCGTGAAACTGATGGCTCCCCAGTTCGTGAAGCCTTATGTGAAAACGAACTTTCGTGTGCGCAGAGCCGTCAGCGATGCACCACGGACAAACCACCTCCGGTTCGCTTGCGCAGTAGATAGGCCCTTTGTAGATAAATTTCCGGAGCTGTTCGCATACGTCGGAGACTCTCTCCGATGCGACAATGCTGCCGGTACCCAGGGGGTTAGGTGATACGTGAATTGTGGTAACTCCACAGGCATGGCCAGCAATCGTGAAGCCTACCATCCGAAACTCTAGACCGTCGCCACAATGTTAACGTGCGAGCTCCTTACCGATCGAGGCAGAGCAGCACCAAACGTTGCGAACGCCTTGAATGGCAACAGGGCGTTCTCGTGATAGACAACTGGCGAGGCGTTTGCGATTTGCAGGCGTGCTTATTCCCTTGATGCCGACCAAATGTGAGGCATAGTTTTCGGCTGCACCCCGCGCAGATCTGGCTCGGAACCGCGAGATGAAGGTCCCGCCATCGGATTCAATAATTACAGTGAAGAGAGCATCACCCCAATGTAGTAGCCATTTGGGTGAAGTCCGTAACGTCAGCAAGATTGGGCATCTAGGCTGCACGTTCCGCAGTTCCGGAATCATCTGTCACACGGCTCATGGCGCGGCAAAATGGTGTGCCGTAAGTGTGCCGTGCGCTTCGATCCGCTATGCGCCAAATCGAGCCTTTTCCCTAGTTCTCAAAAGTGCTTCCGTGGGGGCTTATTCTGGGGATAAGTGATTGGTTTGATTTGGCTGCCCCCAGGGATTCGAACCCCGATATGCTGATCCAGAGTCAAAGTTGCAATGACTCCGAATTTGGGCGGTTCTGCCTAAGAAATCAGTGACTTATCTAATTAGTCATCCAGACCAAATCGGGATCAGCGTCCTTTCAAACCGAAATGGGTATAAATGGGTGTAAATGGATATTCATTGCCTTCGGCTTGCAATTGGGTATAAATGGGTATAAATGGGTATAAATGGATATCCGCACCCACGAGATTAGGACCATCACGATCACGCCTGAAATCCTCAAGCTTATCGCCGACATCGATGAGTTCAAGGGGCGTTGGAAGGTGATGGAAGCGCTTGCACCTGAAAAGCTGACCACCCTGCGGCGGATCGCCACAATCGAGAGCGTTGGTTCCTCAACCCGTATAGAAGGCGCAGGGCTCAGCGACCGGGAAGTAGAAAAGCTGCTCTCAGGTGTGAAGGCTAAATCGTTTGCGAGCCGCGATGAGCAGGAAGTCGCCGGCTATGCCGATGCGATGGATATGATTTTCGAGAGTTTCGAGTCTATAACGATAACCGAAAACCACATCAAGCAACTTCACGGCGTTCTTCTCAAATACAGCAGCAAGGATCAGGAGCATCGCGGTCACTATAAGAAGATTCCGAATCATGTCGAAGCCTTTGGTCCTGATGGCAAGAGTCTGGGCATTGTGTTCGAAACGGCGACGCCATTCGAGACGCCAGGCTGGATGAAGGAACTCGTCAATTGGTTGAATGCGTCCCTCAGCGAAGAAACCCAGCATCCGTTGATATTGATTGGGATTTTCATTGTGGTGTTCCTGGCAATCCATCCGTTCAAAGACGGCAACGGCAGGCTGTCACGCGTTCTCACGACTCTGATGCTGCTGCGTGCTGGTTACGGCTATGTTCCTTATAGCTCGATGGAGAGCGTGATCGAGGCTAACAAGGACAACTACTACCTCGCGCTGCGTCGCACGCAACAGACGATCCGGAAAGGAAAGCAGAATTGGGAATACTGGCTTGTGTTTTTCCTTCGGACGATGGTCAAGCAGAAAAACAACCTCGCCGCGAAGGTTAAGGAAGAACAAGCTCTGCGTTCCTCCCTACCGGCGCTCTCACGTCAGATACTGGAACTCGCAAAGGCGCGAGGAGAAATCACGGTCAAGGAAATCGAGGAACTCACGGGGGCGAACCGCAATACGGTCAAAGCGCATTTGCGAAAGCTGGCCAACGATAGCTACCTGGCGCAGGTCGGCAAGGGTCGCGGTGCGCGATATACGCTGAAGTAGTTGTTGGGTTTGGCCGGTTGACGCAGACTCATAGGTTGGCTTTCGAGGTGCCGCTTGTCGAGATTGGGAAAATGGCTTATAGGCGTTGTCGCGGCCCTTGCCGTGGTGGTCCTCGGCGCATGGCTGTGGCTCTGGTTCGCCTTACGGGGCACTCCGTCCGACATCGTTAATTTCCATCCGACGGAGTTTCAGGCCGAAGCCGCTGACGCATTCTTTTTTTCGGTCGGTGACGAACTCAAATATTCCAGCGAGATCGATCCACACGCGGCTACTCTGTCACGCGGCCATATAGATAATTTCCTCGTTTCGCCCAGCAGAGACAAAATCGCTGTCGTGACAGGCGGAACACTCCTGATTGTCAACGCAGATGGCAGCGGGATTCGCCAAGTCGCGGCTGTCAGCTCGATTTACAAAAACCCGAAACCAATTCGGCGTTCGTTCTTTCGAGATGATGAATTCCAATGGTCAAGAGACTCAAAGCATCTGTACCTGATCAGAGACCAATACTACGAGTCGAAGGGATCGCAACTGTATTCCGATAACGGAGAGCTCTGGCGGTACGATCTTGAATCCGGAAATTCACAGCTGGTTGTGAAGCCTTTCCCCGCCTACACGTACTTTCTTGGCAAAGGGTCAGGCGTTTATTTCTCTGTTCCAACGAGTGCCGGAGACCTGCGGTTGAGATACTTCGACGGTAAAACTGTCAAGGACATCGGAGACGTAGGGGTATGGGAGGTCCCAAGGCAGGAATTTGGTTCTGATGAATCGCCCTTCTTTTCATTCTCAGCTCGCGACTTTAACCAGCTGTTCGCGTCGGGAGCGACCTTTGAACTAGGACAGTCCAGCGCACAGGAAAAGCTACTACTGGGAAACAGACGTTACTTGGCATTCACGCGGGGTGAGGGGATCAAAGGGCCTTTTTATTGCCCGGCTCTCTACAATAGCCTGTTCTTGCCAGGGGGCAGGTATTTCCTTCTGAACGTGGGCTGTGGCAACTACGATGGCCAACTCCTGATCGACAGCGAAACTGGGGGGTACGAGCGACTGCCGAAAGACACTCGGGTTTATCTGGCCCTGACCACAGAGGACATTTCCCGTTATCGAATAAGCGGCGGCGGCATCATGCCAAATTGATCGCCGTTCTCAGGTAACGGAAAATTCAAATCTGACTCGAAATTGATCGTCCGTCGAGCAGTGTTCAAACGCGTGAAGGCGAGCTCCGGGCATTCCACGTCTCTCCTTCAGAAGAGACTCAGCTGGTGCGTTCGGTGATCAAGAATCAACTGGCCGGGCTACTTCTTAGCGCGACAGAGGAAGATTCTCATCGACCTTCACTTTCATTGAATGCGAGGAACAGCTGGCGTGGGTAAATCCTCCTCGGCCGACGCGGCCGCAAATGCAATTGCGGCTCGGACGTCATCGAGGGTGAGGCTGGGAAAATCAGCCAAGATCGCCTCAGGTGTATCGCCGGTCGCAAGACTAGCAAGCACCGTGCGAAGCGTGACCCTAGTTCCCTTGAAGACGGGCTCCCCTCCGCAGGTATTAGGGTCACGAATAATACGTCCTTGGTAATTTGCAGGATCGTCGCCATCACCCATAACTGATTCCTTCTGCCAGTTTATCCTAGCACTGCCTCTCTGAGCCAAGTTGTCGATTTGTCGTCGGCCCTGCTTTGCCTGGACCAGGCACACAAGCTGCGCACAGAACAGCGGAAAAGCCCGTGACCCGAGCGAGTGTGGCTGTGCGACAGTCAGTCGGTTTCAGCCATCATGCTGGTACCGCCCAATTTCTGGATTGCTCGTCATCCGTGAATCGCGCCGAAGCAAACCGAAGCAATGGGCCGTGTGAGCGTGTTAACCTGCAACCCGTTTGGGCTAGCCCTTGTCCAAGGTGGCGAGCCATTGTTTAACGAGTCGCTGCAATGTCGCCTTTCGCGATTCGACCTCTCTCATGTCGCGAAACAGGGCCAATCTGCGCCCGTCGGAGTATTCTCCCTCAAGCAAGCTGGATTTATCCTTCACTCTGGCTCCGCTTGGGAACACGAGCCGAAGGCAATCCTGCTTGTAGAAGTTGAATACAACGATGTGGCGTTTGTATTCCTTCGGATTGAACAGCGGCAGTTCGCCTGTGTAGAAAAATGCCGGGGCGTTCCATTTGATCTCTTCGCCGATCTCCGGATCGGTTTTCAGGATGATCTCTCGCAGGGCCTGGGCGATCCCTGCGAGGGGATGCTTCAGCTTCTTCATGTAAGCATCCACCTTGTCCGGCTCGGACGGCTTCGTCATGCTTTCTCGTACTTTCATTCGGGCCCCCTCGCTTGCAATTAAAATCTTGACGTTCAGGCCGCCGTTTGTCTCCCCAACTGTGTGAGGCGGAGTTTTCCGCCGACCCACGCCGAGGGTAGCGCCACGAAAAGGAGCGCCACTGAATACCAGTGGGGGCCTAGCGCTCGGTTCCAGGTCGCGATTCCACCAGCGATGCTCAGCGCCAGTCCAATGGCACCCCCGATCAATGCGTGTTGCAGCGGTCGATATGGAGCGAGTCGCGCGACGACGTAGGCACTGATGATTTGGTAGATCGTTCGATATATCGTCGCGATCAGTAGTAGAGGTGCTGCCATTGGTTGAGCCAGTGCCGGCCAGAAGCCCACTGCGTGCAAACTAAAATCAGTCCCGAGAGAGAGCACGACAGCTACAACGAACCCAGCGGACAACGCGATGATGCTTTGACCGATCGTTCGCGGCTGGTCGGTCCTTCTGGCAACGACCTTGTTCATTTCTCTTCCTCCGTTTCAACTCAAGCAACCGTCAAGCCTGTCGTAACGAGAGCAAAAACCTCTGGCTGTAAGCTGCTACGTCGCCTTCCGGCTCGCAATGACTCGGGCGAGCCTA
>JAFAPG010000690.1 GCA_019247235.1 Acidobacteriota bacterium | reverse complement strand
TTTTCGTGATCCTGCAAATCATTTTCTGGTGACACCATGGCGGAAAAACATCACATCATTCCAGTCTGGTTCTATGTGGGTGTGCTACTGCTGGTTTACGGCATCATGATCTTTGTGAGCGGACTGACGGAATGGAGCAGTCCACCACCGGGCGTGGAACTGACCGAGCTACACGCTCCGGTTTGGTGGGGAGCGCTTTTGATCGTGCTGGGGAGCATCTACTGCCTGATGTTTCGGCCGCGCCAGAGCCCATAAGCAAGGTGTCGCTGAAGAGTTGGGATTTTTTGCCGGGGAAGGGAGCCGGGGAGAAGCATGGCGAGCGACAAGAAGAAGATGACAATGGGCATTATTGTGGGGAATCGGGGATTCTTTCCCGATCACCTGGCAAAAACCGGCCGCGAAGAGATAATTCGTGCACTGGGAACGGCGGGCATGGAAGTGCTGGCGCTTACTCCCGAGGAAAGCAAGTACGGAGCTGTGGAGACGCGCGAAGAAGCCAAGCGTTGCGCCGAACTGTTTAAAAAGCATCGCGAGCAAATCGATGGAATTATTGTCACCCTGCCGAATTTTGGGGAAGAACGGGCTATCGCCGATACCTTGCGTCTTGCCGATCTCCGCGTTCCCGTCCTGATTCAGGCCACCCCGGACGACCCTAAGAAAATGTCGATCGCCTTCCGTCGGGACAGCTTTTGCGGGAAGATGTCGGCTTGCAACAACCTCCGACAATACGGGATTCCTTACTCCATCACCACCCTGCACACGGAGACTCCCGACTCGGCGGAATTTGTTCGCGATTTGGAATGGTTTGCCGCAGTTTGCCGGGTGGTCAAGGGCTTCCGCAATCTGCGAGTCGGTGCCATCGGAGCCCGCCCCGCCGCTTTCAATACCGTTCGCTATAGCGAAAAAATCCTCGAAGCCAATGGAATTTCCATTGAGACTTTGGATTTGTCGGAAGTTCTTGGCCGCATCGAACGCATGAAGGACAGCGATGATTTGGCGCAGCGCAAGCTGGCGACCATCAAAAACTACGTGGAGTCGAAGGGGGTACCGGAGCCGGCGCTGATGAAAATGGCTAAGCTCGGCGCCGTGGTCGATCAATGGATGGCGGCAGCCGAGGTAGCAATCAGCGCGGTTCAGTGCTGGACCTCGCTCGAAGAGAATCTGGGCGTGGTGCCGTGCACCATTATGAGCATGATGAGCAATGAGCTGCTGTCCAGCGCCTGTGAGGTAGACATTGCCGGAGTGCTGGGCATGCATGCCCTGCAACTGGCCTCGGGCACACCTTCGGCGCTGCTCGATTGGAATAACAATTACGGCAACAATCCCGACAAGGCGGTCTGCTTCCATTGCGCCAATCTTCCCAAACATTTCTTCCGTTCCTTCAAGATGGATTTTCAAGAGATCATCGCCGGCACGGTAGGGAAGGAGAATACCTACGGCACGGTCGTCGGACGAATCAAACCGGAGAAGATGAGCTTCGCGCGTTTTTCAACCGATGACACCGCGGGTAAGATGCGGGGCTATGTGGGAGAAGGGCGGTTCACCGACGACCCGCTGAATACCTTTGGCGGCGCTGGCGTAGTCGAGATCGCCAAGATGCAGAACTTATTGCATTACATTTGCGAAAACGGCTTCGAGCACCACGTGGCGGCTAATCTGTCGAGTGTGGCCGCGGCCGTGCACGAAGCCTCGACGCGCTATTTAGGTTGGGACATTTATTGGCACGATCGACCTAATGGAGCTTGCTGATGGCGGTGGTGGCCGGTGTCGATTTCGGTACCCTAAGCGTACGCGTCTCCGTCGTCGACAGCGAGCGCGGCATACTGGCTTCGTCGGTAGCGGAATACCCCCTGCATCGAAAGCGCGAAGATCCGGATTACGCCACTCAAGCGCACGAAGACCACATGCGCGCCCTGGGAACGGCAACCCGGGAAGCCATCGCCCAGGCCGCCATTTCCGGCAAGGACATTGAAGCCATTGCTCTCGATACGACTGGTTCCTCGGTTATCCCCGTGGGCCGGGAGCTTCAGCCACTGGGGGAATACTATTTGTGGTGCGACCACCGCGCCAAAGGCGAGGCCGAGGAAATCACCGCCGCCGCGCACCGGGAAAAGCTGGAGGCGATTGAATGGTGTGGGGGCGTGTATTCCTCGGAATGGGGATTCTCAAAGCTGCTGCACTGGCTGCGCCACAATCCTGACCGAAGAAATGACCTGGTCTCGGCCCTCGAGCACTGCGATATGGTTGCGGCCACACTCTCGGGCATCCACGATGTCAAACGAGTCAAACGTAGCATTTGCGCCATGGGGCACAAATGGCTGTGGAACGCTCGCTTAGGCGGGCTTCCACCCGAGGAATTTTTGATCAAAGTGGATCCCTTGCTGGCTGGAATTCGCGAAAAACTGAACGGCGAGTTTGCCACCTCGGAGCAGATTGCCGGGCGCTTGTCACCGCTATGGGCGGAGAGGCTCGGACTTCAAGCCGGCATTCCCATTCCTGTAGGGGCCTTTGACGCTCATTGGGACGCCATCGGTGCCGGCTGCCGCACCGATGACATGGTGAATGTGGTTGGCACGTCCACCTGCATCATTGGCATCACACCTTCTGCCAACCTGGTTCCTGGAGTTTGCGGGGTGGTTGAAGGAAGCGTTCACCCTCAACGTACTGGGATCGAAGCTGGGTTGTCCGCTGTCGGCGACATCTTCAACGCCATTGCGGCGCGGGCAGGGACCAACGTGGCCACCTTGTCGGAAGGGCTTCAACACTATCGCGCCGGTCAGACCGGACTGTTGCGCATGACCTGGGACAATGGGGACCGCACCATCCTGGTCAATCCATTTCTCCGCGGCATCACCTTGGGATGGAATCTGCAATCCACCGCGCAGGATGAACTGTTCGCGGCCATTGAGGGCACGGCACTGCATACGCGCGTCATTTTTGATCGCATGGCCAGTAGCGGCGTGCGCGTCCAGCGGGTGATTAACGCCGGCGGCATTCCCCAAAAGAATGAAGTTTTGAACCAAGTGTATGCCAACGTTTTAGGTCGACCG
This sequence comes from Acidobacteriota bacterium, assembly GCA_019247235.1. GTDB lineage: Bacteria > Acidobacteriota > Terriglobia > Terriglobales > Acidobacteriaceae > Gp1-AA145. Next base: position 1,874 of record JAFAPG010000690.1, on the reverse strand, counting down.
GTGCTGGTTCCAACCAAGAGTGTGACCAGCCTTGGTTCCGCCATTTTCGCTTTTTTGGCCGCAGGAACTTTTAAGACGGTCGAAGAAGCGCAGAACAAAATCTGCCCGGCGCATCGCGTCTATGAACCGATCGCCCAAGAACAGCGGGTTTACGATGAGCTCTATCGCGTGTTCAGTCGGCTATACTTCGGGTTTGGCAAGAAAGCCGGCGAAATGGGAGATATTCTGCCCGCGCTGATTCGAATCTCCGAGACCCGCCACAAGGCAAATGCCTCGGCTTGAGCCAGGTGGTCGGAACTTGGGAATCCGGCTCCATCGTTCGGCAGCCGTGATCTTACGGCTTGCCGTTTTTCCCATCCTTCTCTTCGGCTGGCGAGTTCCCGCCGCAGCTCAATCTCCTGCTCCTCTGCCCCCTATGGGGTGGAACAGCTGGGACGCCTATGGAACGACGGTTACTGAAGAGCAGGTGAAGGCCAATGCCGAGGTTTTGGCGCGAGAGCTGTCAGGACATGGCTGGCGATACGTGGTGGTCGATATCCAATGGTATGAGCCAAACGCCGAAGGCCACGACTATCGACCCGGTGCTCGACTGTCGCTCGATGGTTATGGGCGGCTAATTCCCGCCGTGAATCGCTTTCCTTCCTCGGCAGGCGGACGCGGATTTAAACCTCTGGCCGATTACCTCCACGACAAGGGGCTCAAGTTTGGTATTCACATCATGCGGGGAATACCGCGCCAGGCAGTGGAAGCAAACCTGCCTATCGAGCGCAGCCCCTATCGCGCCGCCGATGTCGCCGAGCCAGACAATCCCTGCCGATGGAACCCCGACATGTGGGGGGTCGATATGACAAAACCCGGGTCTCAGGCTTATTACGATTCGATCGCCCAGCTTTACGCTACTTGGGGAATTGATTTCATTAAGGCCGACGACATGGGCAGTCATCTCTATCAGCCGGCTGAAATCAAGGCGCTTTCCCGAGCCCTGCATAACACTGGCCGGCCCATTGTACTCAGCATTTCCCCCGGTCCAGCGCCTATTTCCGAAGCCGAGTTCTTCGAGAAATATGCCGACTTGTGGCGGATCTCGGATGATTTCTGGGACGACTGGCGCTTACTCAAGAAACAATTCGATTACACGCGTGAGTGGGCCAGCTACGTGGGCAAACATGACACTTGGCCGGATGCGGACATGCTTCCCCTGGGCCGCTTACGGGTCACCGGCAAGGAAGGCGGAGGAACCCCCTCCCGCTTTACCGCCGACGAACAGCAAACGCTGATGAGTTTATGGTGTATGTTTCGTTCTCCTCTGATTTTCGGCGGCGACTTGCCAACGAGCGATGCCGCCACTATTGCGCTCATGACCAATGACGAAGTATTGGCCATTGATCAGCACAGTAGCGGCAATCATCAGTCCCTCGAAGATGGGAACCTGAGGGTTTGGATTGCCGATGCGCCCGATGGCACCAGCCACTATGTGGCTGTATTCAATATCGGCGACTCGACCCAGCATGTGAGCTTTCCTTGGCATGAGGCGGGTATTAAGGCCCAAACTGCCGCGGTGCGCAATTTGTGGACGAAGCAGAATCTGGGAAAAATGCTCGGGGTAGAGCTCGAGCTTCGTGCCCACGCCAGTGTCCTCTACCGGATTTCAGAGCTGGAATAAGCCCTCTAGAGCTGGTTCGATCGAGCCCCCTCGAATGGGCCATTCTGCCGCGTCTTAGCGCGTTTTGCCCACCGGCTGATCACTCGCTGGTCAGCAGCCTGAGGAATTGGTAATAGAATTCAAGAGCCTGATAGAAGGAGTCCTGCCGGATGCGCTCGTCTTTCCCATGCGCGCGTATATCTTCTCGGTCGATTGCCTCTCCGGAAACTGC
>JAFAPG010000084.1 GCA_019247235.1 Acidobacteriota bacterium | reverse complement strand
GCAAAAGCGATTGCGCCGGCATGTCGGCACGCGAATAGGTATCCACCAGGAGGGAGCCGTCCGGTGAAACGCTCACCGCGTGATTCCCCCTCTCCGACGTCAGCAGGGTGAGATCCTGGCCATCTAGATTGGCGCGATACAGGTAAGTTTCGTAGGGATCGGCTCCAGCCTCTTTGCCGCTTGCCAGAAAAAAAACTCGACGATGCTTCTCATCTATATATTCGATCTGCCGGACCACCCAGGGGCCTCTGGTCACCTGCTTTTCCAGCTGCCCATGCCGATCGTAGAGATAAAGATGGTTCCAGCCATCCCGCTCCGACGTCAAGACTAGCTCGCCCGTTTCATGGAGAATGCGATAGCTCGTTTCCCCAGGATCGACATACGGCACGGAAGACTCACGAACAAGAACTTCCTCCTCTCCCGTATCGGGCTGGACAACGCGAATCTCCTTCGCCTTGTAGCCTCGTTCATCGTAGTCGTAGAATGCCCATTTTCCATCGGGCGACCATGCAAACTCCGGCCCATCTTGAAATGGGAGCTCAAGAGGCTTGGTCTTTACGTCGATGCGCTGGGAGGACGGGAGATCAAAGATCATGGGCTCAGCTGTCGCAAGCACCTCTCCCGGCAGAGGGTACACGACCGAGTAAGCCTTGGGCCGAAGCTGATCAGGGGGAACAAACTGAAGGCTGAAAAAGCGTCCTGATTTTCGCGAATCGATCCGGTAGGTGATCAGTCTTTTTGAGTCGGGAGACCAGAAAACTGCTGCCGGTTGCTTGGGCGGTGCTTCGGCTCCGTGCTCGATGAGAAAGCGAAGCGAGGGGATCGGCGTTGCGTACTCCCAGCCGCTTACTCCATCCTGGGTCAACGGGAAACTGGTCCCGGTTGAAACGTCACGGATCAAGAGGTTGCAATCCTTGACGTATGCCGCCCAGCGCTTGTCTGGCGAGAGCGATTCTTCGGGACGAACACTAGTATCGTGGCGGCACTCGTAGTTGGTAAGCGTGCAGAGCCAGCGCCCGTTCTCATGTTCGAAGTGAATGCTTTTGAGATCGGCGCTCAATTGCACAGTATCGAACGGCAACGCGGTCGCCGAATATGCATGATCGGTCGCGCGGGAGAGCGCCGCAGCCAATTTTTCATGGTCAAAAGCTGGACTCGATCGATTTTGCGCGGCGTCAACCAGAATGAACTGGCTGCCTTGAGGAGTCACCTTGCGATACCAGAAGCGATCGGTCTTGTCGACCCAATGCGCAGAAACTTCCGCAAGGTAAACCTCATGACGCAGATTGCCGGGCAAAAACCTGCGCGCTCGTTGATAATCTTCGAGCCTGCCCTGCGCGCGAGCGCCGGGCGAGGCCCCCAGCAGGAGGGCCGCTAAGCAAGCGGCGCCAGCCAACAAGTAGGCAACCCGCTCGGCATTTCTCCTCGCTTGAGCAGGAGTCATTAGAGCGCGGATCGCCGGAGCGGTTCGAAGAGCAAACAAGCCAGTGGGGAAGTGCATCAGCCGGAATAAGTATGTATATTGTATACGCTAATCGCATGTCAATGATTTTATTCGGGCGTACTCCGGGACGGCTTTCATGAACAGCTCAGCTCGATTGTTGGACGCCCCCGTCATTATTATTACGATTGCGCTCATTACCCTGGCCGCGAGGCTTCCCTCCTTTGGCGCCGAGAATCCTTCGACAGGGCGCTCGGCCACCATGCGGCTAGATTTCTTTCACACCGGCAACAGTTCCCAAGAGCTGTTCAGCGTGGATCGGATCCTCATTGAGCCTCTACCCTGGCCGGGAAATCCCAGGCGTTTGATCGACCTTACCAACCGGGGAACGTATTTATTTGAGATTCGCGACCTTTCTTCCGGGCGGGTCCTCTATTCGCGCGGCTTCGCTTCAATTTATGGTGAATGGGTCACAACCGCGGAAGCGAAACGAGTCAATCGCACCTTTCATGAGTCGATTCGCTTCCCTGCTCCCACGATCCCGGTCAAAGTGGTGATAAAAAGCCGCGATCGAATTAACGCCTTTCGCGAAATCTGGTCGACGACGATTGACCCTGGTGACAAATTCATCGATCACTCTCCTCCGGCCATGGCTGGCCATGTGAGTGAAATTCAAAATAACGGGGATTCCGCGTTCAAAGTTGATCTGCTTTTTCTTGGCGAGGGCTATGCGGCGTCCGAGCAGGAGAAATGCGAGCAAGATATCCGCAGGCTCAGCAAAGGGCTGTTCTCATATTCGCCTTTCAATGAGCGGCGCTCGGACTTCAATGTATGGTCCATCTGCGCTCCCTCGCCTGATTCCGGTGTTTCGCACCCCTCGCGCGGACTGCATCGCAACACACTTTTCGGTTCCACCTTTGATGTTTTCGGCGAAGAGCGCTATGCGCTTTCCTTTGATAACCGCGCGATTCGCGCTCTGGCGTCCTTGGCTGCCTACGATGCTCTTGGCATTGTCATGAACTCGGACGAGTACGGCAATGGCGGCATTTTTGGCCTGTATGCCACGGTCAGCATCGATTACCCAACCAGCATTCCTACATTTGTTCACGAGTTCGGTCATCATTTTGCCGACTTGGGCGATGAGTACTACTTCAATGCCAATGTCGCCTACAGCCCGGCCGATACCAGCGTCGAACCCTGGGAACCAAACATTACTGCTCTCGCTGACCGATCACATGTTAAATGGCAGGCACTGATCGAACCCGGCACCCCAATTCCCACACCTTGGCCTAAAGACTGCTACGAAACCACCTCACGCAAATACCAGAATCTTATCGAGAAAATGAGAGCGGAGGGTCGGCCTGCGGGTGAGATTCGACAAGCGACCAGCGAACGGGGAAAGGCAATAGAGCAATGTTTTTCCCAAGGCAACTATGCCTCCCGAGTGGGGGCTTTTGCCGGCGCGATGTATGAAACCAAAGGTTACTACCGTCCGCAGCAGCAGTGCATCATGCTCGAAGGCGATCAGTTCTGCGCCGTATGTAAGAAAGCTATCGAAGAAATGATCGATTTATATTCTCGGCCATAGCCGATTCTGCTATCCGGCAACTTCGAGTCGGTGGGTTGTTGGCTTGGGCTCTCTGGTCAGCTCGCCATCCACCATTCGC
>JAFAPG010000183.1 GCA_019247235.1 Acidobacteriota bacterium | reverse complement strand
GCGGCAGGTCTTCCCGATAATTTCTCCATGGCGCCGGAACAACTTTCGATCACCGGTAGCAAATACCTCTTCGGCGGCGGGAGTTGGGCCGATAACCTCGCGAAAGCGATCGACCCGTCCACCTTCGAGATCGACGCAGGCAAACAGCCGATCGCGCACCAAGGCCCGACAATCTTTGATCAGCTTGTGGGTCTGCTGCGCTTGCACGATATTACGGGCGAAAAGGATTATCCCCGCAGGCTGGATTCGGAGCAATAGGGATCTCAGTTCGACAGAGAGGTCCGTACCGTCAAAGCCGACGACCAGCAGTCGACCGATTTCAGCGGCAGAAACTTTCACCGGGAGCTTCATTGGCATTGTCAGAAAAGAATATCAATTTCCCCCCGCCAGCGGCTTGAAAGGAGTAGCTACTGGATTTGCCTTTTCAGCTCGGCCAGAAGATTCAGGGCTTCGAGCGGGGTCAGCCGGTCGAGATCGACTTGGCAAAGCTGGTCGAGGACCGGTTGCGACAGGGGAGTAAAGATGGTGAGCTGAGCCGGGCGCAGCTGAGACTCTCCTCCCGCTAAGTGGGCCCGGAGTTGCGCCTCGGTACTTTCATGTTCGGCCAGAACTTCGCGCGCGCGCCGGATGACCTCTTCGGGAAGTCCGGCAAGTTTGGCCACCTCAATGCCATAACTGCGGTCGGCAGCCCCAGGTTGGACCTTTCTTAAGAAGACGATGCCGGTGCCAGTTTCCTTTACCGCTACGTGATAGTTTTTTATGCTGGAAAGTTGTTCAGCCAATTCGGTCAGCTCGAAGTAGTGGGTGGCAAACAAGGTTTTCGAACGACAGCGGGCTTCAAGATATTCAAGCGCCGCCCAGGCAATGGCCAGGCCGTCGTAGGTGGCGGTTCCACGGCCAACCTCATCCAACAGAATCAAAGAGCGGGGAGTTGCGCTGTGAAGAATAGCCGCAGTCTCAGTCATTTCCACCATGAACGTGGAGCGTCCGCGCGCCAGATTATCACTGGCACCGATCCGGGTGAACACCCGATCGGTAATTCCTAACCTGGCTTTTTGTGCGGGAACAAACGAGCCCATCTGCGCCAGGATAATAATCAGTGCCGTCTGGCGAAGATATGTCGACTTTCCTCCCATGTTCGGTCCGGTCAGCACCAAAATCAAATCGCTTGAGGAGTTCATGTAGAGGTCATTGGCCACGAATCGTTCGCCTGAGGAAAACTCCTGTTGCTCAATGACGGCATGGCGCCCGCCAAGAATTTCAATGTCAGCGAAATCGTCAAACTGCGGTCGACAATAGTTATTGGTTGCCGCCAAATGCGCGAAGGAGGCGAGTACATCCACCTCAGCAATGGCCAAGGCGGTTTGCCGGATTCGTCGCGCCTCTTGCGCGATTGCGGCTCGCAGTTCGGCAAATAGGCGGCGTTCAATATCTACTATGCGCTCTTGCGCATCGAGAATCTTGGCCTCATATTCCTTGAGCTCCGGCGTGGTAAAACGCTCGGCATTCACCAGAGTTTGCCGGCGTTCGTAATCCGCCGGGACCAGATGCAGATTCGCCTTGGAGATCTCCAGGTAGTAACCAAAAATTGAGTTAAAGCGAATCTTTAAAGATTGGATGCCACTCCGTTGTCTTTCGCGGTATTCCATCGAGGCCAACACCTGTTTTCCATTGCGGCTGAGCTCATCAAGCTGGTCGAGTTCGGAATTAGCTCCTCGGCGTATGACTCCACCATCACTCAGCGAGATGGGAGGTTCGCTCACGATGGTTTGTTCGATACGCTGGCGGACGTCGGCCAGCTCGTCAATGGCAGCCCAGAGGTGATCAAGGCGTGGCGAGCTAAGAGCGCGCAAGGCTGAGCGCACCGCGGGAATGCGCGCGAGCGACGCCGCTAGGGAGGTGAGATCGCGAGGATTTGCGGTTTCAAGTGTGACTCGACTGAGCAGTCGCTCCAGATCAAGTACTCCTTCGAGGGCGCGCCGTAGCTCCTCGCGAGCGATAGTTTCTCGGGCGGCGAGCTCGACCGCGTCGAGACGCAACTCAATTTCTCCTTTATCGATCGAGGGGCGTAACATCCAGGCCCGCAGCAGCCTCTTGCCCATGGGGGTGATGGTGCGATCGGTAGCGCGAAATAAAGTCATACCGGCATCGCCAGCGGCAAACAGCGGCTCGATAATTTCGAGGTTGCGAACTGTCACGGCATCGAGAACCAGGCAATTTTGCCGTTCATAAAACCCGATGCGATCGACATGATCGAGAGTGCCGCGTTGCGTGCTGCGAACGTAGTAGAGTACGGCTCCGGCTGAGGCGGCCGCCGCCGGTTTCCCTGCTAAGCCAAATCCCTCGAGCGAAAGCACGCCGAAATGGTTTTCCAGCAAGGGAATGGCATGATCAGCAGCAAAGATCCAATCCTCCAGCGGAGTCATGGCCCAGGGTGAATGTTCTCCCGCCGAGCTTGAACCAGTCCCGCGAACGTACATGGACGCGGCTTTTTCTCTCTCGGAAAGATCCAACAGTGGAGTCGAGCTGGCATAGAGCACCTCCTTTGGACGCAGTTGCTCTAACTCGTCGCGAATGCGTTTGTCCGCTTCCGGACCCGAAAATTCAGTGGCGCGAAACTCTCCGGTAGAAAGGTCCAAGGCGGCAAAGCCGGCTCTTTCTTGGCCAAAGACAACCGCTGCCAGAAACTTACTCTCCTCAGAATTGAGCGAAGAGTCGGCGGCGGTTCCGGGAGTAAGCACGCGCGTCACTTCGCGGCGCACCAGCTTTTTTGCCAAACGCGGATCTTCCATTTGTTCACAAATGGCAACCCTGTAGCCCTTGCGAATCAGCTTGGAAATGTATCCTTCCGCAGCATGAAAGGGAACGCCGCACATGGGAATGGCGACACCTTTTTCTTTGTTGCGCGAAGTCAGCGTAATCGACAGTTCCTTGGCGGCTACCAGCGCGTCGTCAAAAAAAAGCTCGTAAAAATCCCCCAGGCGAAAAAAAAGCAGAGCCGCAGGATGCTGTTTTTTGATCGTGGAGTACTGCCGCATTAACGGGGTAGAGGGCTCGTTCATGACGAAACGCATTCGAGGGTGATGGCAGCCAACCAGAGCTTTGGTTTCGATTCAGTTGCTGCTAGTCCGCGGATTATAACAAGCTCTCCGCTTCGGTCCTCGGTGGAAAAGCCGAGGCCGGCGATGGAGCGTGCGATAATCTCTTTCTGGCACATGGAATTACGAAAAGATCCGCTAACCCGCTCCTGGGTGCTGACCGGTGATGACATTCAAGAAACCGCACCCCGTCCGGCTGCCCAGTGCCGCCTGTGTCCGGGCTCGCCCACCCGATTGCAACAGATATCGAGCCGCCCTGGCCCGCCCGGGTTTCCCTGGTCGACTCGGCCCGTGGTTCACCCTAATGCCATTTATCACATCGAAGGTTCCCCTGACCGCAGAGGCGAGGGACTGTACGATCATATGCCGACTATTGGCGCGCACGAGCTGCTGGTGGAAAATCCTAAGCACGATCGCGATCTTTGGGTCGCCGACGAGAGCGAGATTGAGCAGTTTCTGATCTTGACCGCTCAGCGCATTCAGGACTTAAAAGGGGACGCTCGCTTTCGCTACATCAGCGTGTTCAAGAACTATGGCCCAGGATCAGGTCAGGAGCTCGAACACCCCCACTCAGAGTTGACGGCCACGACTTTTATTCCCCGCCGTGCGTTATACGAACTGCGCGCTTGTCTGGACTACTTCAATCAGAAAGAACGATGCGTTTTCTGCGATATGGTGGCGCAGGAAAGAAGCCAGGGTCAGCGCCTGGTGGAGATGCGCGGCGATCTCCTTTGTCTTTGCCCTTATGCGACCCGCGCGCCGTATGAGACTTGGCTGGTATCGAGCACTCATGACGCTAGCTATGAGCATTTCACACTTTCCCACGGCAACCGCACTCGAGATCTGGCGGGTCTGCTGAAACGTACTCTGTTGCGTATTCGCACCATCGCTGAGTCCTTCCATCTCGTCATCCATACCTCCCCCAATAAGTTTCATGCTTCTGCCAGTCTTGGGTATTGGAAGACTCTGGACGATGACTACCATTGGCATATCGAGATTCTGCCTATCCTGGCGTCCAAGTCGAAATCTTATACATTCAAAGAGGTGTACTACTCGCCGGTATCGCCGGAAAGCGCGGCTCGTCGCCTGCGCGAAGCCTCCATCGAGCTCAGCTCCCCCACTCAAGCGGCGAAGATGTGATACAGCAAGAAGTAAATCATGACGCCGGTGACCGAAACGTAAAGCCATAGCGGATAAGTCCAGCGCGCAATCGCGCGATGCCGATCGAAACGCTCCCGCAGTGCCCGACTCAAAGTGATGATGACCAGGGGTAGCACCACGGCCGCCAAAATGGTGTGTGAAATCAAGATGCCGAAATAGAGCGGTCGGGACCAGGCAGGTCCGCGAAAGCGCACCGAGCCAACGTGCGCGTGATAGTAGAGGTAGGAGATCAAGAACAAGGATGAAGTCACTACCGCGGCCATCATCAGACGCCGATGGCGGGCGACCTGTCGTTTGTG
>JAFAPG010000174.1 GCA_019247235.1 Acidobacteriota bacterium | reverse complement strand
GGGCAACTACGGGCACGCCGACCACCAGAGCATGGTGGTGGCACGACTCAAGCCGGGTGTGAGCGCAGCGGTGGCGACGAGCGAGGTGAGTGCGCTGCAGTATCAGATCCACCTCGCCAATGCGTCGAAGCCTGTAGCCGAAGACGTGTGGTTCCGGCCGATGATCGACGATCTTGCCAAGAATGTGCGCACGCCTCTACTGGTACTGCTGGGTGCTGTGGGCTGCATGCTCCTGATTGCCTGCCTGAACCTCACCAATCTGCTGGTGGCGAGGTCGGCGACTCGGCGCAGGGAGGTTGCGGTCCGCGGTGCGCTTGGCGGCAGCCGTGTTGTTCTTATCTGCGAGCAGATAACGGAGAGTTTGCTGATCTGTCTGGCCGGTGGTGCACTGGGCCTGCTGCTGTCGCTGGCTTCGACCTTCTGGCTCGCGGCACATTGGCGCAATCTGCCGCGCGCCGAGTCGGTGCATGTCGATGCGTGGGTTCTCGCGTTTACCTTGGCCCTGGTAGCCGCGGCAGCATTGCTGGCCGGCCTTGTGCCCGCAATTTCGTCCACCGGAAAAGGGCTGCTTTCCGGGCTGCGAGATTCCTCGCGAACGATGGGCGGCAGCGCCTCCCGGGCGCGGCTGCGCAAGACGATGCTGACAGTGGAAATCGCCCTTACGGTTGTCCTGTTGATCTCGGCCGGCCTGCTCTTCAAGAGCTTCCTGCACCTGCGCACAACCGATCTCGGGTGCCGCATCGACCACGTGATCACCATGAAATTCGGCCTGCCCGAAATCCAGTACGATACGCGCGAAAAGGTCGTGCGCTTCCACGAGGCGTTGCTCGAGCGACTGCGACGCCTGCCTGGCGTGCGCGGCGCGGGATTGGTTTCCGTTCCACCGGGGGCGGGCTTCTCATTTGGCCGGGTATTCAGCATCCTGGAGCGGCCCGCACCCAGCTACAGCCTTCAGTACGAAGCCGTCATTTTCACTGTCGACCCGCAGTACTTCAGCGTGATGCAGATTCCACTGCTGCGCGGCCGCGTCTTCACGGAACACGAGCGGCTCAGCAACGATCACTACATTGTTGTGAGCAAGACGTTCGTCGATCAGTACCTCCCGGGCGACGACCCGGTCGGCAAGCATGTCCGCGTGGACTGGGATACGGAGCCGGAAGTTTACGAGATTCTCGGTGAAGTTGGAGATACGGTCTCTGACATTACCAAGCCGATTCAGCCCACGATGTACTTCCCTATTTTGTCGGGCATTCCCGACCGAACTTCGGAGGCGACCATCGTTGCCTACACTTCCGCGGATCCGCTGACCATGTCGATGCCGATCCAGAAACAGATCTCGGCGCTCGAGCCGGAGTTGCCCGTCTATAACGCATTGACAATGGACCAGATTCTTGGCAAGACCTCAGCCAGCCAGGGTTTCGCGGCCAATCTGGTGTTGGCCTTTGCCGCCCTGTCGCTTCTTTTGGCGGCGGTCGGCCTCTATGGAGTGCTCTCCTACCTGACTACGCAGCGGACGGCGGATATCGGTCTTCGCATTGCGGTTGGCGCGCAGCGATCACAGCTCCTGCGGCTTGTTCTTTTCGAAGGGCTGCGCCCTGCGCTTATCGGACTGATTTTTGGCGTCGCTGCCAGCGCTCTGGCCACGCAACTCCTGCGATCAATGCTCTATGGAACCCAGCCGCTCGATCCGGCGGCGTTTGCGGGCGCAGCGGCGCTGCTGATGGCTGTCGCAGTGCTGGCCTGCTTGATCCCGGCGTGGAGGGCATCGCGCATCGATCCAATTCAGGCATTGCGAACTGAATAGGCGACGGATATCCCCGAAATTGGAAAAAAGTCGATGAGCCCACCATCGCCAATGCACTCATCCTATGAAAGAGGATGTCAAGAAAAAAAAGTTTCTCCTCTCCCCTCAGGGAGACCTGCTGCTGGTGACTTACATCCAGCCCCGTCTCCTTCCCGGAGGGGTTTCTGTTTTGGGCGCCGCTTTGCATCGCCGCGCAGTTCAGCGGCGATCGCAACCCCAGGTGATATTGCTCACTTAATGGTTTCATGTATCAGTGGCGCTTGTCGCCGATCAGTTGCGAAGCTACCGCAAGCCAAGACGTTGGCTTTCAGTGCCAACCATCATCCTATGTGAGACTCGAGGCCTATGGCTTTATTGGGTTATCCGAGGGGGAATAGGATCGAACCGGAGACTCGCTGCTGCAGGACAGCACACGGCCTAATGAGTGCATGGATACTCTCCCTCGAACCCGAGCATCGCAAGAAACTAATGGGGCGCACCACCAAGCGTGAAACCTGGGAGATCACCCGAGTTCTGTGCAACGCTCAAGCTGCTTGCGGTTTCAGTTGTTCGGCGTCGAAACGTGCCTCCTTTTTCCAGAGTGTTAAAACAATGACTGCGATCTTACGCGCCAGTGTCAGACGCGCCATTTCTGGTTTCATTCCCTTCGCCAGCAAAGCCACATAGAAGTCGCGCAATGGCCCTTTGCCACCGCTGGCCCGAGTAGCGGCTCCCTTAAAGATGTCCTTCATTTCATGGTTGTGATTCTGATTCAGACCCCGGATCTGCTGCGGTTTTTTTGAACGTTGCAGTTCTCCACGCACGTAGCGATATTGCGCACTGTCGTGCGTCTCTATGCCCAGTCCGCTGTAGGTCCAGAGTTGTCGTTTGCTCCGGAAGCGATGCGGGGTCTGCATCAGTGCGAGCAAGCGAGCGGCTCGAATCGGACCAATGTAGGGAACCTGACGCAGCAGTTTGACGGCCTTATGTTTCTGGCTCTCGGCCAATAACTCTTGTCGCAGCGTTCGCCGCAACGCCTGCAGTCCATCCAACTCTTGATACAGGAACTCGGCGCGCCGGCGCACGCCTACCTGCTGGATCTTCTGTAACCATTCCTCGCGATAACGCGCAGCATAGATTTGGGTGCCGCCACAGGGAATGCTCCAGCCGCGATAGAGAGCCTTAGTCCGATTCATCACCCGGATCAGATCTTTGCTCAGCGTCTGATAACCGCGCGCCAGCTCGCGTAGCGTCCGCAGTCCATTTTCCCCGTGGTAGACTGCGCGCACCATCCCCGTGCGCAACAAGTCGGCCAGCTTGCGTGCATCCACCTTGTCGCTCTTGCTCCCCTCCTTCAATAGGGCATTGCGCCGCGGATCACAGACCAGGACCTGCTGCACGTGCGGCTGGAGCAGATCGTATAACCAGGCCGCCCAGGTTCCTTCTTCCCAGGTAACATGCAGCTCGCCCCGGAGACCATGAATGAACTGCAGAAGGCTGCTGGCTTTGGTTTCCACGATGGACTCCATGATCAGCTTGCCATCGCCATTCAGGACGGCGATCACGATTGCTTCCTTGTGCACGTCCATCCCGATATACTTGACATCACGACTCATATGAGTTGCCCCCTTGGGGGAAGTTCACTCGTGCAACCGGTAACTTCCCCTCAAGGTAAAAGTGTCATTCTCCCCGGACCGCAATTTCAGGAATCGACGTTAACCATCCTGAGTCCGCAGGGCAAACTGTTTTAGCGCCCGCCGCAGCGACCGAAGCCTCTCCAAGCGCGCCGAGCGAAGGCGGCGCCACCAACCCAGCGTCGATCTTCCGAAGCGGGGGGCGTTCTTTCATAATGCATCGATAATCCAAACGCTTGCGAGTCACCTCGGATCCGGAATTTTCCGAACAATTCCAATAGATTTCTGAATATTCCCTTCTGATGCCTGTCGAGCATCAGTCATGAAGAAAAAGGTCTTGGACGCCTGTGGAATTTTGGGGCACTCTCGTGGAAAAGGAGGTCGCTAATGGCACAGGTGGTCGCAAAATTTCCCCCTCGCTCAGTCGACAATAATTCATACGGCATTCCTGATTTTGAACCTCTTCTCAACAGCCATCAGGCCGCACAGCTCTTAGACACAATTGGGTGCTCCCGCGATGGGGAGAGCACAAGTTGGATCAAGTGAAGCCCGTAGGTGTGGAAGAGTGGCTTGACGGCATTAAGCGGGCGAAAGGGACAAGGCAAAGATTCGGAACCTTATGAGCGCGCTCTTTTCACACGCAGTGCGATACGAGTGGCTGGATCGAAATCCGATCAAGCTCGTCCGCCAAAGCGCAAAGAGAGAGCGCATTCCCGATGTTTTGGAACTTGCCGAGATCCAACTCCTACTCAGCAAGCTCGGCGTTCGTGAACGGACGCTCGCGCTGCTCTATGCGGCGACGGGGCTTCGTGTAAGCGAACTCCTGGCGTTGCGCTGGCGCGATGTGGACTTCGACGGTTTGCAGCTTAATGTGACTCGATCGATCTGGCATCAGGTGGTCGGCGATTGCAAGACAGAGGCATCAGCCAAGCCTGTCCCCTTAGATAGCTACATGGCAGAAGACCTGCTACGCTGGCGCCGCCAAAGCGCCTACTCACAAGATGACCATTATGTTTTTGCGAGCGAGACCATGAACGGCGAGCAACCGTACTGGCCTGACAATCTCATGAAGCGTCATATTCGCCCGGTTGCGAAAGCAAACGGCATTCACAAGAGAATCGGCTGGCATACTTTCCGGCACACCTTCGGCACTTTGCTGAAGGCCAACGGAGAAGATGTGAAGACGGTTCAAGAACTGTTACGGCACGCCAACAGCAGAATCACGCTGGAGGTGTACACGCAAGCAGTCACTTCGAACAAGCGGGCCGCACAGAGCAAGGTTGTCAGGATGATGGTTCCAAATCTGGGTGAAACAAAGGATGAAGTCCACCCTTAATTTCGGGGATAAGGTGCGTATTGCACCCATATCAAACCCGCGACCTCTGCTTTTTGGGGGTCACCCATGATCCTAAGATTTTTAGAATCATGGTGGGGACGACGGGGCTCGAACCCGCGACCTCTGCCGTGACAGCGCTGCGGGGATAGGTTTTACAACAACTTAAAAGACACGCGGGGACTGCCAAACGCAGCGTAGGTCGTACAAGACATCGCATTTTGTGGGTTGGGTTGTGGGTTGAGAATTCCTGAGAAAACTGCCCTGAACGCTGCTGATCCGATCTCAGGACCGAAACTTCTCGAGACGTTCGATATACCATGCCGGGAAGCCAAACTCGCGAGCCGGGCCAATGATTCTGTCGAGGTAATCCGGGGATGCCGGAGAATCCACCATTGCGGGACAGATGTAACACAAAGCCGGCTTCAACTTGCCGTCAAGGGTTTGCGCTAGGACCGCTTCCGGAAGATAGACTTCACCGAGGACGTCATGCGCGTGCTCGTAAAGTCGGCTGAGTTCGCTGTGAGTTCCAGTCGCCAGGATTCCGTAGACGATGTGTTGCTCGGACCGGACTAAGTTAGCCCGTGGCCGAACGCAAATATCGAATCCAGCCAAACGTGCTACCTCGACCTGCTCGGGTACGTAGTTCACCTCGCCCAAGACCCTCAGGTTGATGTAGGAACCGTAAAAGAACGTCCAGACCTTGGCTTCAGCCGTAAACTGATACTCCATTAGTTATTATCTTTCCATCTCTCGTGGTCTTTGACTGGCACGCCCGTCTTGTACGTCATCCGCCTGTCCATCGCCGCAAGAGTCCTACAACAGCTTAGTCGCCCAAATCCCGGATGCCACAGCAACAATCATGGACGTCGGGTATACTCGTATTCAAAGGCGAGAAACTCTTTATGGGGGTCCCCGGAAACCGGAATTAGATATAGCTGCACGGTTTGCCGGTTCTCCTGAACGGGGCTGATCATCAAGCGGTATCTGAAGGCAACATTGTCAGCATCTCCCCATTTAGGAGCAACAAAGATTCCGCCCCAGAGGTTCAGGGGTTGTTTATCTTTCCGTTCTTCGGCACTGTCACCATTACTCCGTTCATTCATCATTTGTGGCGCGCGGGAATCAATGGAAAAGTATTCATATTGCCCGGTCACCTTGTTGTACTCAAAATATGCCACTCGCGTAAAAGGGTCTCCTTTTTCGCCCGGCGCTAATTCCATCTGCTCTTGCAGAATCGTGCCGCCGATTGACTGCCGGTGCGCCAAGGCGCGGGGGAGAGCTGTTGGCTCGGTGCTCGGTCCGAGCCACATCCGTTGTTTGACGTTCCACTCACCGGCCATGTCTTCGACGAGCAATGGCGAGCCGTGGGTATGAACATTGTTCAGCGCTTGTTTCTGTCCTCCAGCAATACTTGTTGCAGCGACGCACAGCGCAAGCCCAGAAATTCTTCCGATACCTCGAATCATTGATTTCATACTCTTAGCCTCCTCCGATTACGGCGTGAACGGATACCGCCGCCGCCACGCTTCAGTCTCTGCATAGGGCCGGAAAGTCTATCTGGGGTCTTCGTGATTCCCTTCCAGAACTGCCGCTGTGTTCCCAATTCGATTTCAGAATGTCAGTGACAGCAGTCGTACTTGTTTTGTTTTGAAGTCTGATTTGTGCCAAGCTCGTCCGAATATCCGGCCTTCAGGCGAGACCACGTGTCCTGGGGCGTCCGTTGCTGCGCAACGTGTCCATAATGTCCGCTTGCGGCCAGGCCAGGCTTGGCTCACGCTCTCTAAGGACCACTCGCGCAAGAATACGCGGTGATCGGGCGGGGGACTGTAGCTCGCTTTATTCGGGTCGAATCGCATCATGGTTGTTACTGCTCCATTTGCAACAGTCATCTCTCATTTACCTCGCAGAGCTTCGATTCCGACGGAGCTAGGTGGAGCGCGGGCCTCACGAGTTTCACCCAGTTCGGGCCAGGCTTTCACTCCTCAAATAATCCAAAGCAGATTGTATAAATTTTCCGCAAGCCCCCTTACGGATGAATGCATGGTCTTTCTTTTCCTTCCCAATTCAGCGAAAGAGCTGCTCGTGGGCTCTAGCCCAGTCTTCGAAGCTTCGGGGAGCTCTTCCAGTAATTTCTTGTACAGTCGGAAGAACTTCCGAATCGTCGAACTCACCCTCCGCGAAAAATCGCAAAAAAGCCTCCACAAAATCTTCCGGGTTTGACTTACGGAGCTCGGCTTTAGTCTCTTCTTCGGTGAGTCCCTCGAAGCGAAGGTTTCTTCCCAGAACGTTTGCCAGAATTCTCATACGATCGGCAGGAAGAATCGCCTTGGGACCGCTGAGTATGTAGGCGTGCCCTTCGTGCTCTGGTCTCGATAACACCACGGCGGCAACGGCTGCTATATCGTATGGGTCGATTGCGGCAATCAGCACGTTGGGAAAGGGACCGCGCACCACGTCTCCAGCGCGAATCTGTTGCGCCCACTCCAGCGCATTAGACATAAAACCGCTTGAGCGCAAGATAGTCCATGGAACTCCGGATGAACCAACGGCCTCTTCCGAGGCCCGCCACATCCTGACGATGGCATTGCTCGCGCTTCCTCCGAGTACAGACCGTGAACTGAGCAGAACTACATGGCGAACGCCAGTACGCTGTATCTGGGCCATCAGGCCGAGCATGTCGCGATGACCTCCCAAGAGAAAAATGCGCTGTACGCATTCAAGTGGGCCTGCCAGCGATTCAGGCCGGTCCAGATCGCCCGTGGCGACCTCGATTTGCGACGGTAGCTTATCCGCACCACGCTTGCTACGCACCAGCGCGCGAACTGGCTCACCAGCAGCGGCCAACTGCCTCACAAGTTCGCCTCCGACATTCCCTGTCGCTCCCGTGACCAGAACTATCCCGCTATTCTGATCTACCTGAGTCATCTCTCAGCCCTTGAACACCTGTCCGCCATGATTTTTGTTGAGGCAGTCGACGCCGCGCGCTCGCGCGCGATCCGGGGAAGATCAAGATTTCCCTGTGCCCAGGCACGCGCTAGTATCAGACCGTGAATGCGCCAAGCCCCGTCGAGTTTCTTGCAGGTCACTTCATAGCATCCGCCCGCGACCCAGTAGTCGTTGGCTGCTGAGCCTAGGTCTTTCATCAAGTGCCATGCGACGACCGATGCGGCGCATTGCGCTGTGTCGCCGCTGATGGTTACCACCGGCGTGCCGATGAGATGGGTGGTGTGCGTGAATCCAGGAAGAAGTTCGCGCCACCCTGCAATCAGCTGCTCGCGCGACATTGTCTGTGGCTCGCCGCCAAAAAGCGAGGTGTAGTCGACGCGAACTTCGGGCGCGAAAA
>JAFAPG010000165.1 GCA_019247235.1 Acidobacteriota bacterium | reverse complement strand
ATTTCCTGCGACTAAACAACGGTACGATTGACTTCGGCAAACTCACCATGCATCACGTAGATATCACAATGGTAGACCTGTCGAATGATGCCTGGTTCGACTTGGATCTGAATAACTATCAAAACCAGTTAGTGAACGGCTATACTCGTATGACCCCGGAAGCCGGCCTTCAAATCTTCATGCCCGATCTGGATGAACTTCCGAAAAACAAGAAGACTCAGAATATCAGCATGGAGTGGTTAAAACATCGTAACCTGCCGCCTCCATCCGATATCACGGCTAAATAGTTTCGGTGATCTCTATCGAGCCCGATACTTGCTGATTCCGCTGTGGCAAACAATTGAAAAGGCTCTGAATACCTTTGTACTTGCCAATCCTTTCGGGGCAGTTAACTGTTGTTTGCGCAGTGCGAGGTGAAGACAAGCACATTCGGCCGCCTTGTATTGCTGCAGCCGATCTGAAATTGCACTTCAAACCGAGGCTATGACACCGACGGACACATGACCTACGATTGCGTCCTAATTATTCTCGCGTTCAGCACGATGACCACGATTGATTCGTCTATGGTGACATTTGTCACTCTGGTGATGAGTTAGCGCGGCTCCTCTCGTGAGGTCAATTGAATGCTCGGTGGCTGAGAGCAGTCCATAAACCGCTTTCGAAAGAGTTTGACTGCGCGCTACTGCGGTCTGAAGGTGACCGCCAAAGTTTCAGTTTTCGCTTTGCCGAGTCGAGTGGCAAATGTCGCATGATGGATTGCATGTCTCAAGTGCTAAGCGGCAGAAGTTCTAATGACTTGCAAAGATTTTGCGCCCATGCACGGAAAGCGGTCTAGTTGTTCAGTCAACTGTAACAGGCATGCGTGTGCAACTGTCGGACGTAAGCTGGGAAATACTAGTGCTCCGGCAGGTCCTTGCCCGTCTCGGAAGCGCAGCATTTCATTTGCAACTTAGCTGACGTTCGCTGGTTTTTGCTTGGGGAGGTGAGCTGAGTATCGCCGCTTGGTTGCCGCCCTGCGTAAGGGGAATCTGCTTGCCACGAGCTACATCTTCGAGCAGCTCTCTGCAAGACGGTGCGAGCTTCTTAGAAGCCAATTTGATCGTGACTTCGAATGGCTCTTTGAGACTACTCTAGTAGACTACTATTCATATTCATATCCGATGGAGGTGGCGTCAGCCCGTCCCGATATTAGGAAGCACATTACTGTACGAATTGAGGCGATGACTCCCGACGACTGGGCGGAAGTGCGCGCCATCTACGAGGAAGGCATCGCGACGGGCCTAGGGACGTTCGAGACAAAGGCACCTTCTTGGATGGAATGGAATGCTGCGCGTTTGCCTCATTCAAGGCTCGTTGCACGCGACGAGCAGGTGCTCGGGTGGGCAGCCTTGAGCGCAGTTTCAAAGCGAGCCTGCTACTCGGGTGTGGCGGAAGTCGGAATCTATGTGAGGGCTTCGGCCCGTGGGCGCGGAGTCGGCAGAGCTCTGCTCGAAGCTCTTGTTGAATCCTCTGAAATGCACGGCATCTGGACTTTGCAAGGTGCCACCATCGCAGAGAATCAAGCAAGCTTGGCTCTTCAGGCTCGGTGCGGCTTCAGAGTTGTTGGGCGGCGTGAGCGAATTGCGAAACTCGCCGGTGTGTGGCATGACACTGTACTCACGGAACGCCGCAGTACGAAGGTCGGTATCAGCTAAGATTGGAACGGCGGAGTAGCCGATGCCGGCAGTCTCGGCCGCGGTTCTAACTATCCTGCGGATGAGCGAGGAGAATCGCAGCCATAGTCGCCGGCTCGCGAGGGGGAGGGTGGGTTCCAGTCATTAGGAATTACCCGTCGGATGGCCACCCGGGCCGGCCCTTTAGCGCCACGATTACAATGTCGAGCCGTACCCGTCCCGCATGGAAGTCATCGCCCCGTTACCCATGGGCCATTCTCGTACTCAGTCATTACCAGTACAGCTTGAGTCCTAGCTGTAGCTGCCGCGAAGGCGTCGTGGTCGCGTTGATAGCACCGGCGCCGGGAACAGGATTCCCAGTGTTATCAAATACGGTGTTATTCGCAATGGGAGGCGCGAAGTTGGCGCGGTTGAGAATGTTGAACGCTTCCGCCCTAAACTGCACGCTGGATTTGTCCGAGATCCCGGCGATGGGAAAATTCTTGAGCACGGCGAAATCCAGGTTCATGAGTCCAGGCCCAATTAAGCTGTTGCGCCGCAGATTCCCCATTAACGTGCTCGGCTGAGGAAATGCCAAACACTGCAGCTTAATGTAGTTAGCCGGATTCCCTGGGTTCACCAGCGAATCGCAGCCGGAGCCGCCTAAACGATTGGGAAAGGCCCAGGGATCGGAACTATTCAGGCCGAGAGGATCGCCCCCTAGCAAGGCTGAAAACGGCACACCGGTTTGCGCGCTGAAAATAGCTCCCGTCTGCCAGCCCCGCAGCGCCGCCCTTCCAATCTTCCTCTCGGTTAATCGACTAGGTGAGGGCATGTCCCAAAGGAAATGGGCGGTGGCTGATTGGCTGATATTGAAGTCGGAGAGTGAACGGCGACATCGAGAACAGAAGAAGTACGGGCTGGCGATCGAGTTTTGAAACGGATCGCCAATGACACTGGCCGAGCCGGTATCGATTGCTCGGCCCCAGCGGTAGGCACCTTGGAAGCTCAGCCCGTGCTTCATGGTCTTTCTGAGCTGGGTTTCGAGCGCATGATAATACGCATCGCCGGTCCAATAGATGGCGCGAATGGCTCCCACGTTCGGATTCAGTCGTGTCCCGCTTCCTGCCGGCGAGGGCCAGAGATATCCTTGCGCAGAGAGGGTGGGCAGCACGGTGTTGCTGTCGTCCTCGCGATTTAACATATGTACGCCGCGGTTTCCGACATACCCGATCATGGCTGTCATGCCTCTACCCAGCTCTCGTTCTACGGTTAAATTCCAGTTCAAAACGTAGTTACGTGGAGGATTGGGTTGGACATATGCGGTCTGTAAATCGGTGGGATTGTTCGCGACCAGGTTCGCGGCTGTAACCGGGAACGACCCAGCGGGTAAGGACCCACTGGTGCCCAGCTTGTAAAAAGGCGCGCTCTCGGTGATTGCCAGAGTAAAGTTGTAAATCAAGGGCAACACATCATAGACACCGAAGGCCCCGCGCACCGCGGTTTTGCCATCGTGCAGCGGGTCCCAAGCGAACCCCAGACGGGGTTCAAAGTTGTGGAGTGTGGGGTTAGAAAACAGAGGTGAGCCCAACTGAGGCGTAGCCGCCGTCATCACCCGCAAGTTGTCGATCTTTCCTTGAACTTCCGTAGGCACGCTGGACGCCTCATATCGAACTCCCAGATTCAAGGTCAGAAAGCTACGCAGTCGCCAATCGTCCTGCATGTAACCCGCCGCAAGGGTCTGCCGAATGCCACGGCTGCTGAGCGTGCCCGGCAGGGTAGCTTCGAGATTTGCGGGCTGATTGGTCAAGAATCCAGACAACGATCCAAATCCGAAAAGGCCCGTAGGGGCCAAATTAGCGGTGGTATTGTTCTGCATCCGTTCCAGGCCGAACCCGAAGGTCAGAGAGTGCGCTCCGTGGGTAAGAAAAGCGTCGTCATACAACTGGAAAGAATTCCAGTGATAAAGGAACGAGGGTAGCGCCCCCAGGCCACCGGTATCAATTGTGAGTCCGGGGACATTGACCTGGGGTGCCACTTGCCCGGGAAAAATTCCCAGCGAAGTGTCCGTAGCCAAAGAACTGATAGCCTTGTCGGCGGAATTGACCGTGGCCAGTACACGATTGAAACCAAAGCGCAAGCTGTTCGCCAGGATGGGCGAAAAAATATGATTCTCCTCAATCACGGCAATTTGACGACGTGAAAGATTTCCATCGACCCAGAGATCGAGAGGATCGGGGGCGCTGATGCTGGCATGGTCTAGCATGTAGGTGCCAAACAAGCTGTGGCGA
>JAFAPG010000159.1 GCA_019247235.1 Acidobacteriota bacterium | reverse complement strand
GCCCCCGCGTCATCGCCACCCGATCTTCGAACGTGAACAGGTTTCGCGCCACGCTTAAATTGCTGCCGTTATTGCTGCCCGCGAGTCCAATGGCAGCTTGGGGATTGGATGCGGCACTTCCCCCCACGACGACCGCTCCAACGGGATGGCCCACCAGGAAACCGGGAACGCTAGCTGCGGGTGTTCCCGGAGTGGGCAGTCCGGTGAAAAAATATCCCGCACGAGAATATCCCAGGCGCGCGATATTCACGGTCGAAGCGGAGAAGGAATGGGTTTCGTCCAGGCTGAAGACCTGTTCCCGTAACCTCAAGATGTCTGAGCTGTAAGGATCAAGCACAGTTTCGGTGAAGTCGTTCCCGTCATCGATCGTGTAAACGGCGAAAAAGGAATCGCGTGAGGAAAAGTTATGGTCAAGCCGGACAGTTCCGAAGTCTTCGCGAATCGTCTGCAATGGACTGCTGAAGTATTCCGCGATGCCACAAGCCGGATTGCAGGCCGCTACCGAAGACTGAGGCCACAGGTTCAAAAGCGGTGCGACCGCAGCAACCGCGCTCGCTCTCGAAGCCCGGTCAGGCACAAACGCTACCGAGGTCTGGTGCAAATGTTGTCGCAGTCCTTCGTAGTTCCCGAACAGGAAAGTCTTATCCGCATGGATGGGTCCGCCGAGAGCTGCCCCGAACTGGTTGCGTTCAAAGGGGGGCGCCGAGCCCTGATCGAAATAATTGGCTGCATCGAGAGCGTTATTGCGTAGAAATTCATAGACGCTGCCGTGGGGTTGGTTGCTTCCCGACTGAGTCACGATGCTGACCTGGCCCCCGGGATGCTTGCCATATTCCGGGCCATAAGAATCGCGCAGAACGTTGAATTCTCGTACGGCGTCGACGCCCAGCAACTGGCCGCTGCTTCCGCCCGGTTGCATGTTGTTCTCCGCAGCCCCAGTGAATTCCACACCGTTTAACAGAAACATATTTTGCTGTGGACGATTTCCCGTAACCGCGAAGTCGTTGCCCGTGGTTGAATTGGAGACACCAATGCCGCCAGTCTTCTCCCAAGTGAAGTTCACAATTCCAGGATTCAGGGTGAGCAATAGATCGTAGCTGCGCCCGTTCAGGGGTAGATCCTTGACCTGCCGTTCTGCCACTAGGCCGGAGATATCCTGGGTGGTCAGATTGACGATGGGTGCATCCTCTGTGACCTTCACCTGCTCGGTCACTTGCCCCACCCGAAGGCTTAGATCCGCGCTCGCCTCTTGCCCGACCATCAGCCGTATACCTGAGCGAATGGCTTCCGCAAATCCCGTTTTTTGCGCCCGAACCTCATAAAGGCCGACGGGCAAGGCAAAGAAGGTATAACGGCCGCTCTGCCCGGTGTCGACCGTACGCGACAATCCCGTGTCGAGGCTTTGTACCGTAACGCTCGCCCCGGCAACCGCCGCCCCGGAGGGATCCGTGATCACTCCCGACAAGTTCGCCGCCACCTGTGAAGCACAGAACGGCGTCGCGCTACAGCAGAAAACCAAGGCCTTAGCTAACCATTGCAGAATGGTTTGAGATCGCAGCCATTGTTCAACGGAGTGCATTCTTTTCCCCTCAAGCAGGACAAGTTCAGAATGAAGCAGTGTATATTATGGATGGTTGTTGAGGCGAATCCGATGCGTATTTGTCCGATATTCGCGGCAACCTAAGTATGTAGCGTTCGAGGAGATTTGACCCTTGCGGCCGTGGGCTGTAGGATTCGCTTCCAGATGGCCCGGAACCCAAAGGCAAAGGCGGTTAAACCATCCAGTGAGGAATTGCGCACCCCCCGCGAGGCCGCGCTCGAGCTGCGCATTAGCTTCCCTACCATCAAACAATGGATATACAAACGAAAAATTCGGAGCATTAGAACTGCGGGGGGACATCACCGAATTCCTCAGGGCGAGATCGACCGACTCTTGTTTCGAACGAGAGCCAAAACCGCGCCCGAGCGAGATCTTCTGATACGCCGTCTCAGCGGCAGGAATCAGGTGGTGGGAAGAATTGAAAGCGTGCGCGTCAGCGGCCTGATGGCGGAGGTGGTCCTATCGATAGGGGAACAGCGAATCACCTCTATCATCACCGCGCGCTCAGCTCGCGAAATGAATCTAAAAGCCGGCCAGACGGCTGCCGCTCTCATTAAGTCAACCGAGGTCATGATTCTGCGGGTCTGATATGAAGAAACGATGCTGGTTGCGCGGGCTGCTGGTGGTTGTGCTCCTCAGCAGCGCGTCGCTCGAATGCCAGGAGCTCACGGTGGAATACGACTCTACAAGGCATGTACTGAGCCGAGCGGAGATTGAAGCTTTGCCCCACGTAAGAGTCACGGCCTCAGAACACGCAAGCCTCGTCTACTTTGAGGGAGCGTCACTCAAAACGGTATTGGAGAAGAGCGGCTTCAGGTTCGGGGAATCGATGAAAGGGAAACGCCTAGCCAGCTGTTTGCTGGTCGAGGGCCTGGATGGATATCGCGTGGTAATCGCTTTGCCGGAGTTGGACCCAGGCTTCACGGACAAGCAAATCGTATTGGCCTTTCTGCGGGATGAAAAGCCTCTCGAGGGAAAAGAGGGTCCCTACCGCATTGTCATTGCCAACGAAAAAAGAATGGCCCGGTGGGTCCGGCAGGTGACCGCATTGAAGATTGTTGAGGTTCAGTAATCGGAATCAGTCTTTTTGAATCATTACCTCTGTGGCTTTGACAACTGCGGTGACCGCATCACCTTTTTTCAGCTTGAGCTCGTCAGCGCTACGGCGGGTGATCGCGCTTTCGATGAGGTTGTCGCCCACACGAACCACCACGTGAGCCATAACGTCCCCAAGCTGGATTTCTTCGATTTTGCCGCGAAGTTTGTTTCTGGCTGAAATTGTCATGCGCGCATTATAAAACGAGAGCAACCAGAGCACGAGGATCGAAAGACATTGATTCCCCTTCTCACGCTTCAGAAGAAAGGTGATTTCCTGAGCCGCAATCACACACGCCAGCTGCGGCCCAGCTGCAATCAGCTTGGCGGCGTTTGACACGGATTTCTCCTGCCCATAAAGTTTCATTTGTCCTTCTGCGCTATGAGAGTGCTTGTCATCGGGAGTGGCGGTCGCGAGCACGCATTGGTATGGAAGCTCCGACAGTCACCACGCATTTCTGATATTTATTGTGCGCCCGGCAACGGCGGTATTAGCGGAGAGGCGGAGTGTGCCCCAGCCGACCAGAAGAGCTTAGAGTCGCTGGTATCGGTCGCCCATCGACTTCGTCCCGATCTCACCATCGTAGGACCGGAGCTGCCCTTGCAGCTCGGCATGGTCGACGAGTTCACGCGACGGGGGTGGCCGATTTTTGGACCGAGCAAGGCAGCCGCGCAGCTTGAAACCAGTAAGATCTTTGCCAAAGAGTTCATGCAGCGGCATCGGATTCCCACCGCGCCTTACGCGGTGTGCAGCTCCATCTCCGAAGTCAAAGCTACCCTTTCGCGTTTTAGCGCGCCGGTCGTGGTTAAGGCAGATGGGTTGGCGGCGGGCAAAGGCGTGGTGCTGAGCAAGAGCAAAGAGGAGGCGACTCTAGCGGCGAACGAGATGCTCTCGGGCAAGATGCTGGGGGAGGCTGGGTCGCGAGTGGTGATTGAAGAATGCCTGAAGGGAGACGAGCTGTCTTTTCTCGTATTTAGCGATGGAGAACGTGTGGTTCCGCTAGTCGCCGCTCAAGATCACAAACGGATCGGCGATGGGGACACCGGACCGAACACCGGCGGCATGGGCGCCTACTCATTCCCGGGGCTGCTCGATGAGCAAATGACTCACTGGCTGCTGCAACATATTGCCCGCCCGGTGCTCGAGGGGATGAAGGCCGAAGGTATGGAGTACAAGGGCGTGCTCTATTGCGGCCTGATGATCACGCCGCGTGGCCCTATGGTGCTTGAGTTTAACTGCCGCTTTGGCGATCCGGAGACGCAGCCGATCCTGATGAGGTTAGAGAGCGATCTGCTAGAAGCCATTGAAGCCTCGGTAGAAGGCCGCCTAAGCGATGGAGAATTTCATTGGTCAAAAGACGCCGCTGTCTGCGTGGTCATGGCTTCGGGCGGATATCCCGGAACTATTGAAGTCGGAAAAAGGATCTCGGGCATCGAGCCGGCGGAGGCAATTGAGGGAGTGAAAGTCTTTCATGCCGGCACCAGCGCTCGTGACGGAGACTATTACACCTCAGGCGGACGAGTGCTTGGGGTCTCGAGCCGCGCCCCGACCCTAGAGGCCGCAGTCGAACGCGCCTATCAGGCAGTTAAGAGAATTCACTTCGACGGCGCCCACTACCGCAATGACATCGCGGCACGGGCTTTGAAGAATTATCGCAATCAAAGATAAAAGGAGAACGAATGAGCACCCCCCAAGTTTCGATCGTGATGGGAAGCGACTCCGATCTGGAGATCATGCGCGAGGCAAGCAAAACCTTGGCCAGCTTTGATATCGCCTACGAGCTCGATGTCACCTCCGCCCATCGCTCGCCCGAGCGCACCGCGCAATATGCGCAGAATGCCCGCGGGAGAGGCATCCGCGTCATCATCGCCGGTGCCGGCGGGGCGGCGCATCTGGCCGGTGTCATTGCCGCCCACAGCACGCTGCCGGTCATTGGAGTCCCGATTCCTTCTACCTCTCTGAATGGGCTGGACTCGCTGCTGGCGACGGTGCAAATGCCTGCCGGCATTCCTGTGGCCACGGTTGCCATTGGCAAAGCCGGAGCCACGAATGCGGCCATCCTGGCCGCGCAGATTCTCGCCTTAGAGAATCCCCGGCTAGGACAAAAGCTCGACGCCCATAAGCAGAAGTTGGCCGCAGGGGTGGAAGAGAAATCAAGAAAACTGAAAGAGGCGGAGGGGGTCAAGGTCGCTTGACCCTACCACTGAGCCCCGCCCACTTGAGTCGCGGGGCTCAATCGAGCTTCAGTTGCCGCAAATATTCTTTTAGCGCCCCTCCCAGATCGTCGCGCTTCAGGGCGAACTCGATCGTAGCTTTCAGGAAGCCTAGCTTGTCGCCGGTATCATGGCGCTTGCCTTCGTAGACATAGGCATAGACTTTTTCCCGTTTGAGTAGCAACCGCAGACCATCGGTCAACTGTATTTCGCCTCCCTTTCCCATCTGAGTCTGGGTGAGAACGTCGAAGATGGTTGGCGTGAGAATGTAGCGCCCGATGATGGCCAGGTTGGAGGGAGCTTCTTCGACCGGCGGTTTCTCGACCATATTGAAGACCTCATAGAGGCGCCCGTCGGACTGTCCGTCCACCGGTTTGACATCGAGTACTCCATACGCGGAAATCGCCTCGCCTTCGACGATCTGCGTAGCCAGCACCGAGCTCTGGGTCTTTTCAAATACGTCAATCATCTGCTTCAACACCGGAACCTGGGCGTCAATCACGTCATCGGCCAAAAGCACGGCGAAAGGCTCCCGGCCCACCAACTCGCGGGCCGTGAGTACGGCGTGTCCCAAGCCGAGCGCCTCTTTTTGACGCACATAGGCGACGTGGATCATGTCAGAAATCTCACGCACCACGCGCAGCAGGTCGGTTTTCTTCTTTTCATCGAGAATCTTCTCGAGCTCAAAGCTGACATCAAAATGATCCTCGATGGCGCTCTTGCCTCGGCCGGTCACCATGATGATTTGATTGCAACCGGCTGCCAGCGCTTCTTCGACCCCATATTGAATAATGGGTTTGTCGACCAGGGGAAGCATCTCTTTGGGTTGGGCTTTGGTGGCGGGCAGAAAACGTGTGCCCAGGCCAGCTGCGGGAAACACCACTTTACAAACAGTTTGTCTCATGCTTTACCTTATTCAACTCAGAAGTAAGCTTGGCTACTGGGATGGAATCCCGAACCACCAGGCATTTACGCGGCCTGACCGCTGTTGAGAGCCTCCGGCCCCGCGGTTCGCGCCCAGGTATATTGAATGCGGTGAATTACGGTGATAGTTGAGAGCACGGCGATGATCCATAACACTGGCGCCATGCGATTAAATAGGGCACCGATGATGACCAGCACCAACCGCTCCGGCCTCTCCATAAAACCCACTCGACAGGATCCAATTAGTGATTCGGCGCGAGCGCGACTATAACTCACCATGATCGCGCTTACCATGACGAAAGCGGTGAGCACGATGTAAAAAAAGCGCGCCCCGCGAGCATAAAACACGAGCAATCCGAAAAACTGCGAAGCGTCGCTGTAGCGGTCCACCACCGAGTCAAAGAAGGCGCCGAACCGGGTCACACGATTCTGGGCTCTGGCGACCTCGCCATCTACCAGGTCAAAGAAACCGGAGCCGATAATGATCAAGCCGGCATACAAGAACATGCGCTGCTGGTTTTCGGCCGTGGCATAGCCAAAAAAGAATGCCGCCCAGGCATTCACCACCAGTCCCATAAAGGTCAGAACGTTCGGACTGATGCGGGTAAGCGCCAGCCAGCGAACAATCGTACGCAGCAGAACCGCGCAGGCCTTACCAAATGCACTCGTCCATGTCATAGGAAAGGATAATCAGAAGTCATTCAGCTCGGGCCTCGTCGTGAATCGTGGTGAGGCTTAAAATCTCCAGCTCGCGATTGCCGTTGGGAGTGACCACGATAGCCGTGTCGCCTACTTTCTTGTTCAGCAGAGCGCGCCCAATAGGAGAGGTGGTTGAAATTTTCCCGGCAGCCACATCGGATTCTTCACTAGTGACCAGGTTGTACTCCCGTTCCTCGTTCTTGGTGCTGTCATAAACCTTCACGAATGACCCTAATCCGACTTTGTCGCGGGGAATATTATTCATGTTGATCATCGAAAGCTCCGCCAGTCGCTTGCCCAACTGGCGCACCCGGGCTTTCACATACTCCTGCCGCTGCTTGGCCATGTGGTACTCGGCATTTTCGCTGAGGTCACCGAGAGCGGCGGCCTTCTTGATCTCTTTTGGCAACTCGTGGACCAGCTCGCGTTCGAGCGCGTTGATTTCGTCTTGCAATTTTTTCCGGATTTGTTCGGTCATGCTGGCGAAATTATAAACCTTACTTGTTCGCGCGTAGCTTAAGCTCAAACCAACTCTGGCCGGGTAGAAATTCGCGTCCGGTCGGGTGAATTCCGCCCCTGGTTGGCACATAGAAAATGCGAGAAACCTGTCGCCCAGGTCCTTAAAGATGTACCTCGCTCGGCCCGAGCCGGTGCTCAGATGATAAGTCATTGAAAATACAGCCGACGCGATTCTCTAAATTGTGAATCCGGTGACGGTAGGCTAGAATGAAGAAGTCTTTCGGACGGCGGCTGTTCCTATGAGCTGTTCCTTATGAGTGGTAACGGCAACGGTGAGTTCCGCATCGGTGATAAAGTCGTTTACCCCAACCACGGTGTAGGCATCGTCGAACAGATTGGCAGCCGTACCCTCGGCGCCACCGCTGAGAAATACTACCTGCTCAACATAAAGTCCAGCAATCTCAAGGTTACGGTTCCCTTTCATAGCGTGGTCGCGGTAGGTTTGCGGCGCGTTGTAAAGAACGGAGAAGTACAAAAGATTCTTGATTTCCTGGCGGATGGCCAGACGGAAAACGCAACCGACTGGAAAGACCGGTTTAAGGAAAATTCCGACCGTATGCGCACCGGGTCGCTTCTAGAAGTAGCCGCCGTGCTTAAGAACCTCCTGGTTCTTAAGGAAACCAAGAGCCTATCGTTCCGCGAGAAGAAGATGCTCGAACGCGCTCGTTACCTACTCGTTAGCGAGCTTGCCCTGGCGCGAAACTGCGAGGAGTCCCACATGGAAGTTCTTCTGTCGGAGACCCTCTCAAAGACCAATCTGAAGCTCCCCGAAGCGGCAGAACTAGAGTCTTAGTCCTCTCCTCTTGACCGCGTACCGTTAGCGTTGCAGCTCTCTCCCAGCCAAGCCCCCAATGGCTTCAGCGCCTCCACATGATCGAACACAATTTTGATTCCTGCTGTGATGGGAATTGCCATAATCAAACCAACTGCTCCCCAAAGTGAAGCCCAGGCGAGCAGGGCGATGGTTACGGCCAAGGGATTCAGGCGTAGTCGACCTCCGAGAAATTTGGGATAGAGCACGTTCAACGAGACAATATGCAAGGTCAATACGGTCACCGCCACCCAGACCATCAGGTTCAGACCCAGGTTGCCGACCCCGACAAACAGCGGTGGCAAGAGGGCGAGAATCACGCCCAAATACGGCACCAGGCTCAAGAATCCACTGGCAAAGCCGGCAAACAAGAAAAAAGGGATTCCTAAGACGGCAAAAATCACCGAACTGATGGCTCCGATCAGCAGGGCGATCAGGAAATTGCCGACAATAAAGGTGCGTACCATGGTTGCGATCATACCGATGGTAAGGTGGGCGGCGTGGCGGTCCTCGAGCGGAAATAAGCCGACCGTTGCCGCCCGGGCATGCTCTTGCCAATTCAACATAAAGAAGACCAGGAACGGAATGAAGGAGCCGGCAAATAGCGCCTCGGTGGCGGATCCAAAACCACGCGTGAGCAGCTCGGTCAAATTCGGGGCGTTTTCGTGCGCCTTTCCTGCGGCTCTCGCCTCCTCGGGGTTTAGGCCTTCGAGCTTCTGGGTGTTGCGCAGCACCTTGGTGATTTTCTCCCGCATCTTGACGGTGTAGCGAGGCAGCTGGTCGACCAAATTGGCGGCCTGATTGATGCCGTAATAGCTCACTCCCCCGACGACCGACATCAGCAGCAGTAACGCCAAAAACGATGCGACCCAGCGAGGCAGACGCAAGTGCATGAACAAGTCAGCCACCGGTGCCAGGACGAAGGCGATCAGAACCGAGGCCAGGATCACTACCAAGACCTGTTCGGCGTAATAGCAAAGGGCGCCTACCGCCAAAAGACCCACAGCATCGAGAGCCCAATCACGGTGTTTAGCGTGGGAGCGGGCAACTGTGACCTGGGGAGGAGGCAGATTCGGGGGCTCTGCTTCTCCTCTCCAACGATTGCCCAAGTTTGCGAGCGGTTGCGCCATATAATCGCCGCATGCCACGGGCGAGCGGCTCCGCCTGGACTCTTCGACCTCGAGTCTTGGGCTTAGATGTAGGTTCTAAGACCATCGGCGTTGCCGTCTCTGATCCATTGGGAATTACCGCGCAGGGACTTCCGACCATCCGGCGTAAGAACAAGCGTCAGGATTTTGAACAGCTTGCCAGGATCATCGCGCAGTACGAGGTGGCTGCGATCGTTGTCGGGTACCCGTTACATTTATCAGGAACTGAGGGAACACAGTCGGCGAAAATGCAGGTTTTTGCCGAGGAGCTCCGACACCAATTCGAACTCCCGGTTCACCTGTGGGACGAACGACTGACCTCGAGCCAGGCCAATCGTATCCTCCGCGAAGCCGAAATCTCAATCGAACGCCGCAGCCAAGCGGTCGATCGGCTCTCGGCGGTGCTCATCCTTCAGAACTGGATGGAGGCCCACAGCGGCTGGGACGGATGACGAGGCGATTCGGCTCAGGAAGCCATCCCGAGGTGTGCTCTCCTTCTTAGTCCTTTGGTAAACCAGCTCCCCTCCATGATTGCTCTACACTAGGATCCATGCGCAGGCTGTTCGTCTTGGCGCTGGTCCTAGTCGTCCTGGTGGGCGGATGGCTGGGGTACGGCCTTCTGGTGCCGCGTTCGCCGGGCGGCGAGAAGTTGGTTATGCTGCGTCCCGGCTATTCGACCCGACGCATCGCCCGGGAGCTAAAGTCGGCGGGCGTGATCCGCAGCTTCGACGCTTTTGTGCTTTGGCATGCACTCCACCGCCGCTCTTCTCTGAAAGCCGGCGAGTACTTGTTCACGCGCGACGCCAATGCCATTGAAATCCACCGCCGTCTGACTCGCGGCGACGTTTACCAGCATACGGTAGTGGTTCCTGAAGGTTTCAACATGTTCGAGATCGCCAAGGCGATAGAAGATGCGGGACTGGGGCCGGCGCGAGATTTTCTCGAAGTAGCCATGGCTGACACCCAGTTGGTGAGCGACCTGGCACCCCAGGCCACATCCCTCGAAGGTTATCTGTTTCCCAACACTTATCGATTTACCCGGACCGAGAGCATGCACGATATGGCGGCAGAGATGGTGAGGCAGTTCCGCTTGGTGGCAGGACAAATCGGGTTGAGCGGCGATATTCGGAGAACCGTAACTCTGGCTTCGATCATTGAGAAGGAAACCGCTGTCGCCGAGGAACGGCCAGAAGTAGCGAGCGTCTACGAGAACCGTTTAGCGAGTCACATTCCTCTGCAAGCTGACCCCTGCGTCATCTATGCAGAGTTGCTCAAGGGGAGTTACGGCGGCGCCCTGCATCATGACGACATGCACTTTGACTCGGCCTATAATACCTACCGCCACCCGGACCTGCCGCCAGGGCCGATCGCCAATCCCGGCAGGACTGCCCTCGAAGCAGCTCTGCATCCAGCAGAAACGAAATTCTACTACTTCGTCAGCGACGGAAACGGCCACCATCGCTTTGCCGCTTCGCTCGACGAACACAACCACAACGTGGCCGCCCTGCGCCGCGCTCTCGCGCAAAAGTAGCCTAAAGCGCAGAGATTGCGAGTCTTTTATACTGAAGTCTCGATCCAATCAACGGTTGGCATGCGTGTGAACTCCCGATGTTCGGCCCTGCTCCTGGTTCTGGGAACGCTATCGCTCTCCGGATGCCTCTTTCGTACCCGCCGCGTAGAGCAGAATGTCAGCCCGGTAGCGCTCAAGACAGCTACAAAAACCGAGTTACTCGCCTATATCAATAAGCAGGCGGAACAGATTCGTACCATGCAGGCCACCGTCGATATTGATACCGAGGTGGGAGGGGCCAAGAAGGGGCGAATCACAGAATTTAAGGAGATCCGGGGTTATGTGCTGGCCCGCAAGCCGGCCATGCTGCGCATGATCGGTCTCATGCCCATCGTACGTAATCGCGCCTTCGATATGGTCAGCGACGGCCACGAGTTTAAAGTCTGGATTCCCAGCAAAAACCGTTTCATCGTCGGCCGCAACGACTTGGTTACTCCCAATCCGCAACAGCCGCTTGAGAACCTGCGTCCACAAGCGATTTATGACGCGCTTTTGCTGCGCCAGATTGATCCGGCGAATGAAACCGTGGCGGTCGAGAATGGCACGGAAATCGTGACCGGAGATAAGGGGCGCACGTTCGAGCAACCGGTCTACGAGATCGTGGTAATTCGAGGCAAAGGCACCGACGGCGCCCTCTCCCGCAAGATTGTATTCAACCGCGAGAATCTCTTGCCCGACCGGCAGCTGATTTACGACGAAGCCGGCACGGTCGTGACCGATGCCCGCTATACCAACTACAAAGATTACAGCGCAGTTCTTTTTCCCTCCCGTATTGAAATTAAGCGGCCGGAAGAGGAGTACGACATCACCTTAAACATGGTCAAGCTGGATATGAACCAGCCGCTGGCCAACGATAAGTTCGTACTCGACGAGCCTCCAGGCGTACAAGTCATTCATTTAGATCGGCCGCAAACGATGCCGAATGGTGGAGGCCAGTAGAGTTCCCCGAGAAGGGCGTGCGCCGTCGGCCAACTCCTGAATCGAAACTCGCTTCCGGTTCGTCTGATTAGTTTTAAGCCTTCGGCCATGTCGTTTCCCTCCCCATCCCGTTTCATGCTTGGCCTTAACTTTCTCTTGGTGTACGTGTTCTGGGGGTCAACCTACTTGGCAATTGATATCGCGGTTCAGCACATCCCGCCAGCGCTCATGTGCGCCATCCGCTTTACCATTGCCGGTCTGCTGATGCTCGGTTATTGCCTGGTTCGAGGTAAAAACATTGGGGCAAGCGCCGTCGAACTGGTTCGCGCAGCGATTATCGGAAATCTGCTGCTCATGGGCGGCAATCTGACACTTTCCTATGCCGAGCTCTACCTCCCGACCGGACTGGCTGCCCTCCTGATCGCCATAACCCCGCTTTGGCTTTTCGTGCTGGACACGCTTTTGCTCAACCATCATCGGATGTCGATGCGTGGGCTGGTGGGACTGGGGCTGGGATTCTCGGGAACGTTGGTTCTGGTGTGGCCGAAACTGATGGCAACCGGAGAGCTGGGGAGGAAGGAGTTCGCCTATTCGCTCGCGCTTATTGGCGCATCGCTTAGCTGGGCTTTGGGATCGGTGCTGGCAAAGCGCTGGCAGACCGGCCCACCCACGTTTGCTACTACCGGCTGGCAGGTGCTTTTCGCGGGACTCGGGAACCTGGCTTTCGCTTTACTCCATGCCGATCTCGCACGCACCACCTGGACGACCAGAGGCGTAGGCGCAATTGCCTATCTGATTATAGGGGGATCTTTGATTGGATACAGCGCCTATATCTATATCCTCGGTCACGCTCCTACAGCCAAGGTTTCAACCTATGCCTATGTAAATCCCGTGGTAGCAGTCTTTCTTGGCTGGCTGGTCTTAGGCGAACGAGTAGACGCCTATATCCTGGCCGGGAGCACCATCGTCGTT
>JAFAPG010000155.1 GCA_019247235.1 Acidobacteriota bacterium | reverse complement strand
TCGAAAAGAATAAAAAAGCCGTTGATGAAATCGTGTACCAGAGTCTGGGCGCCGAATCCAATGGCCAACCCGGCGATTCCGGCACTGGCCAGCATGGGCTCCAAATTCAGACCGATTAGAGAGAGCACTTCTAGGACAGCCACGAAGAAGATGACGAACACGCCCACGCTGGTGACAACGCTGGTTACAGTTCTTACCTGCTGGACACTTACGCCAGGAGGAAATTTACGAACATGCAGGTCGGCACTCTTTCTAGCAATGGTGCGCAAAATGCGAGTCAGGACATAGGCGCCGAAAAGAACCAAAATAATTTTAGGCGCGTCGTGGCGCAGGAAGTTCATTGTATCTTCCCGCCAGTCGCGAACCAGTGCAGAAAGATCTGCTTCCGTCGAAGCCAGTTTCGTCTCGACCGACCAAAACGCCATTTCAGTGCCGATTATAGCAATCGGCGTCGCGACCTGGTTATCGGCTGGCAGCATATAATCAGCTGATCCATGAGGCCCACCGTGCACCTGTCGAAGGCATCTGTCGTTCTCCTGGTATTGTTATATGCAGGCGGGGCGTTATCCGCACCCCAAACTCAACAACAACCGCCACTGCCACGCACCCTCCAACGACCCGGCCAATCCGATACCGGTCCCAGTATTCCTCCACAGTTTGAAAAGGAAATGCAACGCAAGGCCAATGACCAACGCCAGGCGGAGCTGAAACGTGACACCGAGAAACTTCTTAAACTCTCAACCGAGCTGAAAGACTATGTGGATAAAACCGATGCCAATGTTCTTTCTATGGACGTCATCAAAAAGGCGGAAGAGATAGAAAAGCTGGCGCGCAGCGTGAGGATGAAGATGAGGGGCAGTGACTAAACTCCGCTCGCCGCATCTGTCTATTCGCCGTCGCATGCCGAACGATTCTGAATTTGGCCGTCACCCAGCTCTTCCGTTAATCTATCTACAACCTAGTTTCATCCGGGGTAACTCTTCATGCCTCTTCCTGAAACCGAAGCGCCCGGGCGTCTGCAGGCAGCCTTAACCTCGCGCGGCCTTCGCCTAACTCGCCAGCGTCGTACCATTCTCGGCGTGGTAGAAACCGCCAAGCAACATCTCGACGCCACCCAAATTCTGCGCCATGCTCGGCGGCTAGATCCAGGAATCGACCGGGTAACGGTCTATCGCACCTTAAAACTGCTGAAACGATATGGACTGGTCGATGAACTCGACTTGATGCACATGCAGGGCGAAAAACACTTCTATGAACGCCGACCAACCCGCGATCACATCCATATGGCCTGCCTTCGCTGCGGTAAGATTATTGAATTCGAAAGCGATTTGTTTGAACGACTCAAAGGTCAGATCGAACGCGATTGCCACTTCCACATCGTGATTAGTCGTCTCGAGGTGGGCGGCTATTGTGCAGGATGCCGGTCCAATTCTCGCGAGTGACTCTAGCAAGTAGTCGAATCAACGGTGCGGAAACTAGTCTGCGGCTGCCGTCGCCTGTTGTCGCTTGGCTTCAGCCCCGATTCGCATTCCGTAAAACGAGCGATGCACGAAAAATAATGAAACTAAGAAAAATAGCAAGGCGAGAACCCGCGTCAAAGGCGCGTTTTTCGAGGTAAGCTCGACAGCCAATTCAACCGCCAGCAGCCCGAACAAGGTAGTAAATTTGATCACCGGATTCATGGCTACCGAAGAAGTGTCTTTGAAGGGATCACCCACCGTGTCGCCTATTACGGTCGCGGCGTGCAGTTCAGTGCCTTTTTGCTTCAGCTCAACTTCAACGATCTTTTTGGCGTTATCCCAGGCTCCGCCAGCGTTAGCCATAAAAATTGCCTGGTACAGACCAAAGGCGGCGATCGAGATCAGGTAGCCAATAAAATAGAATGGCTCGACGAAGGCGAAGGCCAGGGTGGCGAAGAACACAGCTAGAAAGATGTTCAGCATACCCCGTTGCGCGTATTGCGTGCAGATCTGTACCACCTTTTTGCTGTCTGCAACCGATGCCTTTTCAACGCCCTCGAGACGAATATTCCGTTTGATAAACTCCACCGCCCGGTAGGCCCCGGTAGTTACGGCTTGGGTCGAGGCTCCCGTGAACCAATAGATGATGGCTCCGCCGGTAATCAGGCCGAGCACAAACGGAGCGTGGAGCAGCGAGAGTTTGTCGACATTGGTCGAAAGTCCGTCGGTTAGCGCCATGATGATGGAGAAAATCATCGTGGTCGCGCCCACCACGGCCGTGCCGATCAACACCGGTTTGGCAGTTGCTTTAAAGGTATTTCCGGCGCCATCGTTGGCTTCGAGCAGATGCTTTGCCCTCTCAAAATTGGTCTCGATATTGAACTCCCTCTTAATTTCTGACTGAGCATTGGGCACCTGCTCGATCAGAGAGAGCTCATAGACCGACTGGGCGTTGTCGGTAACCGGACCATAGGAATCCACCGCGATGGTCACTGGCCCCATACCCAGGAAACCAAACGCCACCAATCCAAATGCAAACACCGGGGCGGCGACCATACTGGCAGCGCCGGCAAGTCCCATGGTGCTGACGTAGTAACCGACCGCCATCAAAATCACCATGGAGAGCCCCAGGTAATATCCCGAGAAGTTCCCCGCCACAAAGCCCGATAGAATTCCAAGCGACGCCCCACCTTCTCGTGCCGAGGTAACCACCTCCTGGGTGTGACGTGACTCGACCGAGGTAAAGGCCTTCACTAGCTCTGGAATCAGGGCACCTGCCAGGGTTCCGCAGGAAATAATGGATGCCAGCTTCCACCACTGGCTATCGTCACCTCCCAAATCGGGGATCATAAGCTTCGAAATCAGATAGGTGAGGGCGATCGAAACCAGTGAAGTGAGCCATACCAGCGACGTGAGCGGCGCTTCAAAGTTCATCTCGTTAGCATTGGCATAGCGTCCCTTTGCGATGGCCCCGTTTAGGAAGTACGCCACCGCGCTTGCCACGAGCATCATGATGCGCATCACAAAAATCCAGACAAGAAGCTGAACCTGCACCATGGGACTCTTGACGCCCAGTAAGATGAAGGTAATCAGGGCCACGCCAGTCACGCCATAGGTTTCAAAGCCGTCGGCTGATGGTCCCACCGAATCGCCCGCGTTGTCGCCGGTGCAGTCGGCAATAACCCCAGGATTGCGGGCATCATCTTCCTTGATTTTGAAGACGATTTTCATTAAGTCGGAACCGATGTCGGCAATCTTGGTAAAGATGCCGCCGGCGATGCGCAACGCGGCCGCACCCAACGATTCGCCAATGGCGAATCCAATGAAGCAGGGGCCGGCGTAGTCGCCGGGTACAAATAAAAGGATAAAAAGCATGATTAGGAGCTCGACACTGATCAGCATCATGCCGATACTCATGCCTGCCGAAAGCGGGATGCGGTAGATAGGATAGGGTTTCCCCCCCAAGCTGGCGAAGGCAGTTCGTGAGTTGGCGAATGTATTGACACGTATACCGAACCAAGCCACGCCATAACTGCCGGCGATTCCCACGATGCTAAAACCCAGAATCATGAGTACGCGGGCGGCTTCGTACTTCAGCAAGACTCCAAAATAAAGCAAGATGATGACAGCAATGAAGATCCACAACAGGATGAGAAACTTCCCTTGGGTGACCAGATAGGTTTTGCAGGTTTCATAAATCAACTCGGAAATTTCACGCATGCTGCGGTGCACCGGCAAGTGCTTCAGTCGTGAATAGATGACAAGACCAAAACCGAGTCCGAAAATGCAGAACAGGATGCCGATCATCAACAAGCGATGTCCGTCCATGCCCAAAAAACTGACGCTCGCAAGGTCGGGCAGCTTCAGATTGGCTTCGCCGCTTACTTGTTCAGGCTGAGCCAGGGCAGAGGAGAGCCCGAGAATGGGAAATAGCAACCCACTCAGGGCAAATTTGCGGAATCGCTTGACAAGACTAGCCGACCTGAGCGTCCTGGCTGCACCGGCTTCTGGCACAGACCGCGTCACCATGCGCATAGGAGTTCCTCCGATACGACCATTCCTTAGGATGAGTGTTTAGGCCTCTTCTTCGCAGCAGGCACCCGGCTGGCACAAACGGGACTAACCTGCCGAATTCCAACACGCTTCCACTACAAACTTTCAGAGGCGTTGAGTTTGGCCGTGTCGGCTGTTCGATGCGCTACCACGAGCAGGAGCTGGGATCCTCCAAGGCAGACCGCACGAAACGACTTTTATAACATCTACACCCATCAACGTCAAACCCTGAATAGGTTCTCTACGCCACCCGACTCGAGCGATTCCCGCATATCTGCCTCCGGCACTGACGCGCCCCTGCATCTCCATATTACTTCGAGAGCGTCGCTTCGCCCGTGATCTCGACTGAACCTGAGAGGCCCGCGGGCTTAACCAACGCCTCACGTACCATAGGCGGACCGCCTCCAACCCAGAGTTGCACTTTGCCTGGGACGATCTTGCGTGCGCCTTGGTTATCGACCACACTTAATTGGCGATTGGGAATTGTGATCTCGAGTTTGCGGCTCGCGCCTGCCGCTAAGTGAACTCGCTGAAACCCGGCCAGGGCACGAAGCGGAGCGCCCTCGATACCGGCGCGCGAAAGGTACACTTGAACGACTTCGTCCCCCGCCATCTGTCCCGCATTCTTTACATCCACCCGGACTTTGAGGTCGCTATCAGAGGTGATCGAAGCTTTATCGAAGCTTAAGTTGCTGTATTCGAAGCTTGTA
>JAFAPG010000123.1 GCA_019247235.1 Acidobacteriota bacterium | reverse complement strand
GCAAGGACAAGACCGAAGCGGCCGGCCGCTACAACTACCGCGCCGAGCTGGTGGTTGAAACACTGACCGGCATCCCCTCGGAGCAGTACCAATCGCGAGAAATGCTCTGGGGGATCGAGACTGAACCGTTCGCCCGCGCCGCCTACGAACTCGCGGAAGATGTCACGGTGAACACTGCGGGCTTTGTCATTCACCCCGAGATAGAGCGCTTTGGAGCCTCGCCGGATGGCCTGGTCGGCGATGACGGCCTGGTCGAGATCAAATGTCCAAACACGGCCACGCACATCGAGTTCCTGCAAGGTGCGGCTATTCCCGTGGAATACGGCTCGCAGGTGTTTGCGGTTCTAGCTTGCACGGGGCGGGAGTGGTGCGACTTCGCGAGCTACGATCCGCGATTGCCAGAACACCTGAGACTATTTGTGCGCCGGATCTATCGGGACGAGGGCATCATTCGCCAGCTGGAGGCTGAGGTGCAAAAGTTTCTGGATGAGGTAGATGAGACCATTGCAAAGCTCTCAGAGCTGGAGAACGGAGCGAAGATCCGATGAGGCTCTACGCAACTTGCAGACTATGTCACAAGGCTGGATTCGAAACCCCAGAGGAAGGCATGGTCCGCTATTCCGTGCGTCACTGGTGCCACGTCTCTTGCGGCATTGAGCGATGGGGCGTTGACGCATTCTTAGCGAAACTCACCCCATACCAAATCAATCAACTGCCCGCCGTGATCCTAAACCGCTATCCCGGCGCGATTGAGAAGGCGAACGAGCTTCTAGACAGGGCAGGTTGGGAGTAGAAGCCTGACGGAACTCTGTCGGAAACTCTCGAAAGTCTGAAGGAAACTTTTCTATGACCGAGAAACCCCGCGAAATGACGCTACCCGCGATCCGCAAACGCTTAGACCTAGGCAGCTGGGATAGTGCGGATTTCGATTGGCTGTGCCGGAAGGCGAAAGAACACGCGGATATGGCCAAGGTTCTGCACGCAGCCTGGCACGCGCTCAAGAGCTACGAATACGGCAACGCTGCAACCGAGCTCGCCAAAGAATGCGCGGCCGAGATCGAGAAAGTCCTGAAAGAAGCTGGCGTAGACAAGAAACCATGATCCGCCGCCGCCCCATCCCGCGCGCCCGCTCGGTAATTTGGGAGGACCACCTCGAGGATGATGCCGTTCCGCTCGATCCAGCGGCGAGGCTCAAAGTCTGACGGAACTGTGTCGGAAACTCTCGAAAGTCTGAAGGAAACTTTTTTGGAGGGGAAAATGAGCGACGAGAACGAAATTCGGTACGTAGGCGATCCCGCGCTAATCCAGCAAGTGAAGGATTCGATCGAGCGCCAGAAACGGCAGCGCGCGCGATGGCCGAATGATCTCAACCGGGCGATGTCGGAGCTAGCAAACCTCTTCCCGACTATGCGGGGCGTCCCTGGGACTGATCCGTGGGATGTTCACGGCTTCTCGAAAACGTACGGCTTGAAGTGGGGATTCCCCTCATTCAGGCGATTCACGAACAGAACCATCTGCTCCCAGGGCAACGGCATGCGCCCAGGATTGATGCGTTCGAAGACCATCAGCCCGCCCAGCACCTGCAGCAGGATGAGCCAGTCGTCCTCGCTCATGCGCAGGACAACCTCGTCGTTTTCCTGAGAGTAGCTCACGCCGCTACGTGCCTCACGCGGATCTTTGTTCCCTCCACCATCTGGTACCCGTCGTTCGTCTTGTAGAAGAACCCCATCTTGGCTAGGCGATCGAGTTCGTTATAAACGTTCGGCTTTGACGTGGGGAAGCCGCGCCGCTTCAGCTCTGTCCATGCTGCTGAGCCCGTAGCTGCCGAGTCGAAGAATTTGTCTGCGATCAGATGCGCCAGGCGCCCGCGCAGTGAAGTGTTGTCAGCCTCAAGCACCGGCCGGCTCACGGTGAGCTCGATCTCTGGCGCTTCGACCGCAACCTTCAGCACTTGCGGGTCGCTGAGCAAGCGTTGACGCACGTAGCCGTATATCTCATCCATAGAACCGTTCCCCTGGATGGCTGCTGGCGGCGCTGGCTTGGCCTCAGGATGGCGCTTGATCGTCTGCTTGACCATCATCTCCAGTTCAGCCACACGGACTGCTAAATTGTCTGCACGCCGTTTCTCGGCTTCGTACATCTCCTTGAAAGCCATGTCGTCGGAATCCTCCACTGTAGGACGCTTTCGTTGCTCCGCAGGTGTTGAGAGCACCTCCCGAAACCGCTCCACGAAATCGCGTACATCTAACAGCCGTACTTGCTTGACCCGCTCGCCAATGGTGCGGGTCTCGCCGGGATGGTAAGTCTTACGCCGACGAATCTCGACTTGCTTGAAAATGTTCAACCATTGCGGTGACCAAAACCAGCCGGTACCGCTGGGCAGTCCAGCGAGTGAGCCCACGAAGCGATCGGCATCGGTCGGAGCCGGCACGCCCACAACTTCGGCGATCCATTCCTTCATCGCCGTGCGGTCAGGTTTGCCGATCGAGCGACCGGCCAGAAGATTCTCGCACTGCGTGAGTACGTCTTTCTGAATTGTGGCGGTGCGCTGTGAAATTAACGTGGCGCCGTATCCGCGATTGCGCCCCAGGCGTACGAGGCGATCGACCGCCGCCAGTGAGCGCTTCTGCTCGCCCATGGGCTTCTGCGGCACGAGCTCCGGCGCTTCCTCGATGAACACATGGCGCGGGGTGTCGGGCCGGAGCTCCATCAGGCGATCGCAGAATTCGGCAACGAAGTGACGCACCGTGTTCTTCGACTCCGAGGACATGTCGATGACGCACGACACGTTTTCTTCGACGATGGCGCGCGCGATCGCGGCGCCGGCAGATTTCTCAAGCGGCAAGTCGCCATGCTCTCCGCCCAGAATGACTACCGGGTATCCACCAGGCGAGCCATCCGGATTGACGCGCAAGCCCCACCAAACACCCACGGGATCGATTGCGACCCAGGGCAGGCCGGCTTCGCACATTTCTTCCGCGATCACAGTTGCGGCAATTGTCTTCCCCCAGCCGCGGATGGCGATGATCGCCAGCGTTCGCGTAACCAGGTCGAGCGGCAACCCAAATTTGTGCCCGACGTTGAGAAAGTCTTTCACAGTCCCAACCTCATCTGCTCGGCCTTGGGCGACATCAGTACCTCGCACCTCAGATGACACACCGGACAGGATTGCACGTGCATGAAGCCTTCATCCGACCAGGCCACGATCCCTCGCAGGCACTTGCCGCAACGGAATACGATGCCCCAGCGCTTGTGCTTTTCCTGGCGACAGAGTACGGATAAGCCGTTCGGGAGAGTGACGAAGACCTGGACGCTCATGGGATTAGCTTCATCTGCCCGGGCGGCTCGGAATCTTCCTTGACGATCCTTCTGAGTCGCTCGATGCATTCCAGGCATGGCCCTTTGCGCCCGGTGTCGATGCGGTGCAAGGTTGTTCGGCGGCACTTTGGACAGAAAAATGCCGCCGAGACGGTTGACTTTGTAAAGTGCTGCGTCAGTGGTTCGGCCTCCGTGCGCGCGTAACTGCAATCATTGCATGCGCTGCTCCAAGCAGCAGAAAGACCCACCAAAACGGCAGATGTCGCAGCCAGTAGATCACTCCCACGATCACGAAAGCCGCTGCGACTGCCCAGGAGTAGTACTCTCGCCTCATTCGCATGTTAGTCCCGCCAAGCCGTTGATTATGCCGAGGACGGCGAAGATCATCTCGAGGACGATTCCGTCACCAGCGATCGACGGCGGGAAGAAAAAATTCACGATTGCCAGCGCGACTGAAACTAACCCAAAAAGGGTCGCGCCGAAAATCCAAAACGCGCCGCAGGTGGCTCGCATGTGCGACTGAAACTGCTGCGCGTGTGAACCAATCATGGCAGCAGAGCCGTTCTCGAGCATCCACGACAAGGCCTCTGGCGAAGACGGTGGAGCAGAGAGAGCCGGGACCGTTGCCCGTAACGCGATTCCTCGATCCAAGCGATAACAGTTTCCCCACAATGCCCATTGTGCACCCAGTGTTTGCAGAATACTTCCTAAGTTTTGCCAGTCGCCATCGGAAAAATTGTCGATGGATGATTGGGCCATGGCGATGACTTGTTGCTGGAGCGCGACGGTGGATGCGTCCTCGATCCAGATGGGGCGCAGAGGCGGCGGAGGTGGCGGTCCTACCTCAGCCGAAACCGTTCCTGGCAGTATTAGATGTGGGATTGCGATTGCGCCTCCGGCCAGAGCCGCGGCTCCGAGCGGTGCGCGAGTGAGAAACGATCTACGAGTTGCGAGCGTTGCGGTTTCAAACATACAGCCTCCATTTTTGCATCAGTGATGATGCCTGTATGAACTCTGAACCCTCCTCCCCTTGGCGCCAATGCGTAGAAAGTCTTCTTCAGTTAGCTTCTTTGCGCCTGCGAGACAATCTGATCGGTCTAAGCAGTACGCCGGATTCCACCATGCGCCATCGCCGAGCTTGACTGGGTGACGCGCGAGATCTTTCAGCCGACGCCAGGCGCCGCAGATGTCGCACGGCATCAGGCGACCTTCTCCTCGACGAGCATCACATCTTCCGTCCGAATCAAGGAACCGCCCTGGTAGCGAGGCAGCCGGTATTCCGAGGCACGGACGTAGAGCCGCGCACGCTTCCAGAGCGGCAAGGCAGCGATGTCGAGTGCATAAC
The DNA here is from genome assembly GCA_019247235.1 of Acidobacteriota bacterium. Taxonomy (GTDB): domain Bacteria; phylum Acidobacteriota; class Terriglobia; order Terriglobales; family Acidobacteriaceae; genus Gp1-AA145. Next base: position 730 of record JAFAPG010000123.1, on the reverse strand, counting down.
ACTCAACTTTCCCCTCGCCACCAAAATCAATCTGCACCGGCCGGTCAGATTTGAGCGGCACCGAATCTGAGCCGAAGATTGCCCGCCAGGCCTGATAGTTAGGGCCACTGGGATTCAGATTTCCATGGATCACGCCAAAACTCCTTTCTCACTGCCCGCCAGCCGACCAAAAAACAGCCAGCCAAGGCGCATTCGATCAAAATGACACACGAGATGAGGGCATCGACGGGGAGCAGCAGGAGCCTCACGCCGCCACCTCTAGGCCCATCGTCTCATGCTCAGCCGAATCCATTCCCTGATTTCGCGAGAACGTCTCGCACGTCTTCACGAACCAGAAAAGTAGTCCTGGCCACTTCGCCAGAATTAGAGTGGCCAGGACCGTGGGCCAGAGTCCGGTAATCCAGCCCACACGCCAGAGGGACAGGGCGAAAAGGTAGAGATTGAAGAGTTCCGCGCGCATCATTTCCATTCCCTGGCTGCTTTGGCGACCTTGGCCCGGATGGCCGCGTCCTGCTTCAATCGCTGGGCCCGGTCGTAGATCCAGGAGCGGTCTTTGGCGTCAATGACATCCCATCCCTGAGGAGAGAGCTTGTGCGCCAGGCGTTTATCGTTGAATTCCCGGAGCGCTTGGCGGAAGTGATCGGTATCGACAGGAGGGGAAGACGTAGAAGGGAACGGAGAAAATAGCCCGCGATCACGGGAGGGCTCGACCATGGCAGCAGCCTCTCAA
>JAFAPG010000120.1 GCA_019247235.1 Acidobacteriota bacterium | reverse complement strand
CCGAAAGCACCCGCCCATCGCCGTCCGCAAGCAAACCCTCAAGCACCCGCGGGGGTGAGCGCCGGGCTAAGGAAATTCTCTCGCCCAGGGGCAGCGACTCTAGCCGCAGGAGAATCTGTTCTTCGGCGATTCTCTTCAGGTCAGGGGCAATGACCGGGCTGAGCGCCACTTTTACGAGATCGAAGGTAAAAAGACGTCGCAGGAGAGCAATCGAGAGATGCCGAGGCAGTCGCTGGTGGCGCAAGAGCGCGATTGACACCTTGCGACTCTTTGCCGCCATCGGCGTTCGGGCAATGGATGCCAGAAGCGCAGCGTTCAACCCGCTCTGATGCAAAAGTCCGAGAACTTGGTCTTCGCTTAAATCTGCGCTTATGTCTCCTGTGCTATCTCCGAAGATGAGTTCGGAACGCGAGGTGGCGGCCGATTGCGAAGCCGCCTGGGGATGCGCCTTTTGCTGGTCTTTCACGGCTGAAAGCAACCGCCGATCGCCCGTGCCCTAGGAAGGTTCACTACGCCACAGTCCCCCGTCTGGCCCGGGTGAGCGCTCCGAATGCCGGATCGATGACGCCCGAAACCAACTGAATGCCAGGGACGCGTGCCCGCAACTGCTCGCTAAACGCCTGCCGCAGTTGCATGCTGCTTGCGAATACTCCGCCGCATCCAGCAACCACAATGTCTTCCGCGTGAAACAAGCGCGCAATCACGTCCTCGGCGATCCCCGCCAGCGCGCGTCCCGCGCGGGAGAGAACCTCAGCGGCCACGGGCTCTCCCTCCGTTGCTGCTTTCAAAACCATAGGAAAGAGGGAGGCAAAATCAGGTGGCGGACAGCCGTTGGCGCGCGCGATGAACTGATCGAGGGAGCTCGCACCGAGTGCGAGCATGAATTTCTCTAACAGAGGTGAGGGATTTCCTCGAGCCTGCGCGCGAAGCGCAGCTCGGATGGCATTAACTCCAACCCAATAGCCCGAGCCTTCATCGGACACCACACTTCCCCATCCCCCCGAGCGCGCCGTCTCGCCCCGACGGTTTCGACCATAGGCAATCGATCCCGTACCGGCGACGACGACCACTCCCGCCCCCCTCCCCAAGGCGCCCTCGAGGGCGATCTCCATGTCCCCCACTACTTCGATGTTTCCGCCCACGATCTGTCCCACCAAACGGCGGATAGTCTTGGCAACCTCGGCATGGGAAGCGCCGGTGACGCCGGCGCAGGTGCTGGTTATTGCTCGCGGAGAAATATTGGCGGCTACACAGGCTTCATGAATCGCCGCCGCGAGCGAGTTCTGGGTACAAGCCTCCCCCACCCGCAGCAGCTTCGAAGCAGCCGAACTTCCCGCCCCCAACAGCGAACTCTCGTCACCCACAAGACAACGGGTTTTCGTTCCTCCGCCGTCAATTCCGACAAAGAAAGGCACCTTGCGATTCTACTTGAGCTGTCTTCGACTGCAGCGGCTGAGAGAAGAACGATTCCCGAGGGAGTAAAGTTCGACTAGAGCGCATGAACAACGAAGGTCCCAGCAATAAGATCGTGCAAAGCCTGCTTGCGGGGCGTGAAACCAGCCATGATGAAGCCAATCAGCAGGACCATACCGGATAAAATCTTTGAAAAGTGTCTGCCCGTCGCCCGAACGAAGGAAATTCTGCCACCTTCAAGGTCAGTAACCTTCAAGCCCAAAGCCATTTTCCCCAAAGTTGCCTGGCGGGATGAACTTTCCATAAACGCTTCGTAGATCCAATGGGCGCAGGTGCTGAAAGCCGAGCTCACGATAATCCGCACCAGGGTCACGCCAATTCCAGGCATGCTGACCACGTCTCCGGCAGCCCCAATCATCAGGGAGATGATGGCCGATATGGGCACCACCACGATGCCCACCACCAAGGCGTCGATGATGGCAGCAACAAAACGGATCCAGAAGCCCCCATAGCGGGTGGGCGGCATGCCGGGAGAGTAGAGGGTCGTTTGCCCGGCCGGACTCTGCGGCCGGGGTGAAATTTCTGCGCTCGGTGAGGGTGCAGGTTCCGGTAAGAACGGCGTGCCACAATTGGCGCAGAACTTTGCCAGCGCGGAATTCTGCCCTCCGCAGCGGCTGCAATAGGTGACGCCATTGGACACCTGCGGAATATAACCGCCAGTGGCCGCACCTGTAAAGCATTTCCCGCGTCAGTCTTCAGGAGAGGCAGACTTCTGATAGATCCATGCTCGGCAGTCCCATGCGCGTATTGTAACCAACCCAGTTCCAACGGGCAGACCGGGGATCGAATCCCTCAAGCTCCTCGTCCTGGCAGCTGAAGAGCAAAATCAAACCTCTCGACCAGAACCCCCGGCAATGGCTCCGATGATAAAAAAAGGTTCGCGACCTGAGACGACCGCATCGGGAAGCGGCAAGTCAGGGGCCTCATGGGACAGATCCTGTTCGCAAGCGAAGAAGCGCAGAAAAGGCCGGCGTTGCTTAGTAACATGGTCGCGGATGGTGCCGCGCAGCATGGGATAGCGCTCCTCCAGGGTGTCGAGCACGGCCTCGAGAGTGACTGGCCGGGCGACCTCAAGGGTTACGTCTCCCTGGACATGGGCCAGCGAACGCAGATGCGGGGGGAGCACGACAGTGATCATGGCAACGATTGCACCTCTACCGAGAGCACAGCGGGAAGATCTCTGACGATTGGAAACCAGCTGTCCCCCCCATCAGCAGATCCATACACTTGCCCTCCGGTTGTACCAAAATAGATCCCGCATTGATCCATCGAATCGACCGCCATGGCGTCCCGTAGCACGTTCACGTAACAGTTTGCCTGGGGCAGACCCTTGGTTAAAGGCTCCCACTCATTTCCTCCTGTTCGACTGCGATAGACGCGCAACTTGCCATCATGAACGAAGTGTTCGGAGTCACTCTTGATAGGAATGACGTAAACTGTCTCCGGCTGGTGGGCGTGGACGTCGATAACGAATCCGAAGTCGGTGGGAAGATTACCGCTCACCTCTTTCCACTGTTCGCCGGCGTCATCACTGCGCATCACGTCCCAATGCTTCTGCATGAAAAGGACTGAAGGGCGCGATGGATGCATGGCGACGTGATGCACACAATGGCCCACTTCGGCCACGGGATCCGGTATGAACTGGGATCGTAGACCGCGGTTGATCGGTTTCCAGCTGTTTCCGCCGTCATCGGTACGAAACGCACCCGCGGCGGAAATTGCGATAACCATTCGCGCCGGATTACTGGGATCGAGAAGGATGGTGTGCAGGCACATGCCACCAGCTCCAGGCTGCCACTTCGGACCAGTCCCATGACCCCGCAATCCGGCAAGTTCATGCCAATTCATCCCGCCATCTTGGCTGCGGAAGATGGCCGCGTCTTCTACCCCTGCGTAAATCAAATCGGGATCGGTCAAGGAGGGCTCCACATGCCACACTCGCTTGAACTCCCAGGGATGCTGCGTACCGTCATACCACTGATGGGTGGTGAGCGGTTTGCCGCTCGAAGCAGAGGTGTCGTACACAAATTTGTTGCTCTCTCCCTTGGGCATGCGGTCCTCTGGCGATGAGGTCTCTCCCTTGGGAGTTCCGGGTTGGAACCAGGTTTTGCCGCCGTCATCGGAACGCTGGATGATCTGACCAAACCAGCCGCTTGACTGCGAAGCAAAGATGCGATTGGGATCAACAGGAGACCCCTTCAGATGGTAGATTTCCCAGCCCGAGAAATGGGGGCCACTGACATCCCATTTTTCCCGCTTGCCATCGGCGCTGAGAATAAACGCCCCCTTTCGTGTTCCAACCAGAACCCTCACTTTACTCACGCTCTCCTCCTTCGAAGAACTCGCCCCACACCGCGTGGCTTTAAGATCGATCCGGTAAGGAGGTCTCTCGTCTCTACCTCTCGGTTATTCCCGGACACGTTCTCTACCCGTTCCCGGCCGCTGGCGCTCGACTGCGCGGCCGATATCAAAATCCTGCAATCGGGGAAGCAAAGGCCGCGGATCCCGTTCACGCCATCGCCGTTCAACTTCGGCCAAAATCCCGTTCCGATTCTTTGTTATCTCTTCCACACGCAGGCAGGAGGCCGTTGTAGGTCCATGACGCGCTCCCCAAATCAAGAGTTCCAGAAGCACGGGCGCCAAGGCAATTCCTTTCTGTGTAAGGCGATAATTAACCCGGCGCCGGTCGCGATCATCACGTTCGACCGCTATGATTCCGTTCGCTTTTAGCGTTTCTAAACGATCGGCCAAAATATTGGTGGCAATTCCCTCCCCGGCTTGGCGAAACTCCTTAAACGTTTTCAGGCTGCGAACCATAAGGTCGCGAACAATGATTAGCGACCAGCGGTCCCCGACGATCTCTAGCGCCACACTGACGGGACACTCCGAACGTCGAGTTGATCGTGACTTCCTCGACATCGACCGAACACACTATCAATATTCACTTGTGAATTGCAACTGAATTCCCGGGTCCCCCAGGGTGCTCCATCGAGAGTATTCAGGGAGGAGCAGGTTACGGTTGAGCAACACGGTTCGCCATATTTTGTCTTCTCCCTGTATTCTTCTTGGTTTGATGATCCCCCTTGGAAACCGTAGCTGGGCGCGCGGGATGTTTTCTCTTCTCGCAATTGCCGGGACCGCGCTCGTTGTGATCGCTCCTTTTCATTGGCTTGGCATTCCTTCTGGTCACGACTTCGAATTTCACCTAAACTCTTGGATCGAAGTTCATGACCACTGGAAGCAAGGAATCCTATATCCGCATTGGGCCGCCCTCGCCCACTACGGATATGGCGAAGCTCGTTTCATCTTTTATCCGCCGGTCTCCTGGTGCCTGGGTGCGGTTCTTGGCGCTCTCCTTCCCTGGAAGTTAGTTCCTGGGCTTTACATTTGGATCGCGCTCACGCTGGCGGGAGGTTCAATGTTTCTGCTGGCACGCCATTGGCTATCGCACCATCAGGCCATCTTGGCTGCCGTTTTTTACGTGGCCAATCCTTATCACCTGGTCATTGTTTACTGGCGTAGCGCGATGGCAGAGCTGCTAGCGGCCGCCTACCTACCGTTGCTTTTGTTGTTTTTGTGGCGCTCTCAGCAGGAAGGCCTGCGCGCGGTGAGCTGTCTGAGCCTGGTCATTGCCGCTGGTTGGTTGACCAATATTCCAAGCGCGGTGATGATGAATTATTCTCTGGCCGCACTTGCCCTCTATTTGGCGATCACTCGTCGGCGTTTTGCCGTGCTGGGGGCGACGGCCGCCTCGGTTGTGCTCGGAGTCCTCCTGGCTGGAGTTTACCTTGTCCCCGCCTTTCACCAGCAGAACTGGATCAATATCGCGCAAGCGCTTGGCCCGGGCGTGCGCCCCATCGAGAATTTTCTGTTCACCGCAACCAACGACAGTGACCACAACCGGTTCAACTCCCTGGTATCGATCGTGGCCTCATCTGAGATCGTCATCACCCTCATCCTGCTTCCCCTCACACTGCGGGTGAAAACCAAGCCGCGGTCGCTCGCGATTGTCTGGAGTGTCCTCTCCATCGTCTTAATGTTTCGCCCAGCGCTCATCTTCTGGAATCACCTGCCCAAGATGAACTTTGTCCAGTTTCCCTGGCGTTGGTTGCTTTGCTTAAATGTGCCGTTCGCACTGCTCCTTACGATGGCGACTGGCCGCAGCTGGATTCGCATGCTGCTCTATGCCACGGCCCTGGCAGTCGTATTTTTGGGCTGGTACAAAGTGCAGGCACCATGGTGGGATAGCTCGGCCGACATTCGCGAGATGGTCGACAACCAACAACAAAGCATCGGAAACGAAGGCACCGACGAGTATGTTCCAGCCGGTGTCGACCCCTACGACATCGATCCAAACGCCGCTCGGGTTCGCTTCGAGGGTTCGGGAGCAGCCGACATTCGCGTTCCCAGTTGGTTGGCGGAAAAACGGCTCATTATCGCGACAACGACTACCCCGGGAAATCTGCTATTGCGTCTGTTTAATTACCCGCTCTGGCGCGTAGAAGTAAACGGAGACCAAGTTCCAAGCGGGACCAAACCCCACACCGGCGAGTTGCTCATCCCGGTGACGACGGGGAAAAATCGCGTACAGGTAAGCTTCTGTGAAGATTGGGACCGCAGGCTGGGAATGGCCATCTCGGGCCTGGCGCTCACTGGGGTTGGCTGGGGGTTTTGGCGATCGCGGGCTCCGACGCCGCTGCGAAAAATCGCCTCTTAGTCCCATGAAACGCGTACTGCTAGCCACCTCCAATCCGGGAAAAATTCGAGACTTTATCGGCGCAGCTCGAACCCGGCAAATTCAGATTGTGACGCTGCCTCATTTTGACACCCTGCCCCCGGTCATCGAAAACGGCACCACCTTCACTGCCAATGCCCGCAAAAAGGCGCGAGCCTATAGCCGTTTTGCTCCCCACGAGTTGGTCATCGCCGACGACTCCGGGCTCGAAGTCGATGCCCTTGGGGGGGCTCCCGGTGTACATTCCGCCCGGTATGCCCAAGCGCGACCCTCGGCAAGCATGACCAACACCGATGACCAGGCAAACAATGCCAAACTGATTGACCAGATCAGGCAAATAGCAGAAGAAAGACGCACGGCGCGATTTCGCTGCGTGATTGCCGCGGCGCGCGATGGTGTAATCCTTGGCATCTTCGAAGGAGCAGCCGACGGAATGATTCTCGACACTCCGCGTGGCCGCGAAGGGTTTGGATACGATCCCTTATTTTATTTTCCGGTATTAAAAAAGACCTTTGCCGAACTGCGGGCGGATGAGAAAGCGCAATACAGCCATCGCGGGCAAGCCTTCAGGAAATTTCTTACCTGGTATGAGCAAGTTTGACTTGCATTCTCATTCGCCAACATAATGAGAGGTTGACACCTCATCTTTGGGCAACCAGGAAGTTTCGTGGCCTCAGCTCCCAGTAGCATGACTGCAGGCGTCAAACGTGGCGTGGGCCCGCTACGGGCGGGGGAAGGCCATTCCTTTCTCCTGCGGCGGCTACATTCGTTAACCGGAATTGTTCCGATTGGCGTGTTCTTGATCGAGCACTTCGTCTCGAATGCCTTCGCCACGAAAGGACCGGGCGCCTATACCAAGCAAGTTGAGTTTCTGACCAGCTTTCCCTTCGTGGTCGGCTTGGAATT
>JAFAPG010000071.1 GCA_019247235.1 Acidobacteriota bacterium | reverse complement strand
AACAAATCCGCCTAGTGAATGGCCGACTAGCACGTAAGGTGACGCGACCTTCGCGTTTGTTAACGCGGAGTGGATCTCGTGAACTCTCAGTGAGCACGAATCTGTTGGGCCAGGATCGCTCCACGCAGCTCCTGAATGATCGTATGCGCACACTTCCGTGAATTTCGCGGCTTCAGGCTGGACCAGACCCCAATCAAACGAATAGCCCGCTCCCGTAATGACAGCGGCAGGACTGCCGCTCCCGACGCAGTAGAGGTGCACCGGGTACCCGCCAACATCAACGAGCTTTCCAATTGGGGGATATTTCGTTGCGACAGGGTTCTGTGAATGGGCAGCATTCGCAGCAAGGCAGAGGACAACGAGGAGAAGTGTCTTCACGGCTGCGAAAATCCAGTTTAGCATTATCCATCCTCCCAAGGCGGTGTGGAGTCAGCATATCCTTCCAATCCTAATTGAACGAATACTTTGGACTTTCTTGCAATAAAGCCTGCCCTGTTTGCGAGCAAATGTCTTTGCTGAGCGTTATGCGGCTGCCGGAACCTGCGCACACTCAAGTACCCACTTCAGCCCACTCCTCAGCAGTCCCGGTCGTTCGATCAAGCACAGCAAGTTGCCTTCGTTCAACAACCGCTCTAATTCGTTTTGGCTGTATCCGCCATACTGGTCATCCTCGAAATCAATCCAGTACCATACCCCTGATTTCCGGTCCAAGACATAGATTGCTCCTGAGGTCAGGTCCCCGGGGATCATCAAGAACACAAGGATTGAATCTAGAAACTCGATCCACTTTGTGACCTTTGCCCCTTCTGCGCGTTCCACCAGTGACCTGACTGCGGCCAAAGGCTCGCAGCCGCTGTTTACGGTGGCGATTGCGTCCGCACTCATTCGTCCAAACATATTTTCTCCTTTCGGGCTTTCAGCCCCAAACTGCGGCAACTCCTAGAGGTGTAGGTTGCCACGATAGCTGCAATTCTTGCCAAGAAGAGGATTTCGCCAACTTTCGGGTCCAGAATTGCCAAGAATCGTGGCAAGGGCAGGCCGGATCATCCTTGTTTTCAACAGCAACCTCTGCCAGCTATTCCGTCAACCTCCAACACGAGCTATTCCGAGAATTGACATACCTATACTTCTAGGTCTACCATCGCCGCATGCCGAGTTGCCTAGGGGTATTCGAGAATGTCAAGGAATGATTTGCAAGGAAGCCTCGACCTTTTGGTTTTGAAGACCTTATCGCAAATGGGAGAGTTGCACGGCTACGGAATCGTCTTGCACATCCAGAGGGCCTCCGATGAACTGCTGTCTGTCGAGGAGGGATCGCTCTATCCCGCCCTGCACCGCATGGAACAGAGCGGATGGATCCGGTCAGAATGGAAAATGACGGACACTAACCGTCAAGCAAAGTATTACCGGCTGACAGCCGCTGGCCACAAGGAGCTGCTCAAGGCTGAAAAGAGTTTTGAACAGCTTGTAAAAGGTGTCCGTGCCGTCCTGCGGTACGCGTGAGGAGAGCTATTATATGTCCCGCTTTCGCCGCATTGTGAATTCGTTTCGTGGCTCGAAATTGGAGCAGGAAATCGATCGTGAACTCAAAACTCATCTGGAAATGCGAATTGCGGACAACATAGCCGCCGGAATGTCTCCCGAAGAAGCTCGGCGCAATGCCCTGATTCGTTTCGGCAATCGAACTGTAATGAGAGAGCGAGTAGCGGCTGTCGATGCGCAGCCGGCTTTTGATGCACTACGGCATGAAGTGCGATACGCCGCGCGACAACTGCGCAGGTCACCGACATTTACGATGACTGCGTTGATTACCCTCATCCTCGGCATTGGTGCGAACGTAATCGTATTCGGCGTCATGAACGCGTTGCTTCTGAGACGCCTGGACGTGCCTCAACCCGGCGGACTCTACAACGTAGTGCACCAGACGCCGGGGTATGACAATCAGTCCTATCCCGATTTTGTGGACTTTCAAAGCAAAAATGCAACCTTCTCGGATATTGCCGCTTATCGGTTACAGGATGCAGGTTTAACCGCAGGAAACGCCGCTTACAAGTGCTGGTACTACAGAGTTTCCGGAAACTACTTCGATATGCTGGGAGTACAGCCGGCACACGGCCGAGTTTTTCATGCAAGCGATGAGCAGGGGCCGAACTCCGCTCCCTACATCGTTCTGAGCAATGGCTTTTGGGTAAGTCACTTCGATTCGGATCCCCACATTATTGGCGCGACGGTCAATATAAACAGGCACCCATTCACGGTGATCGGAATAGCGCCAAACGGGTTTCATGGCACGGAAGTGTTCATTTGGCCTGACTTCTGGATGCCAATGGTCGACAGTCCGGATGACGAGGGCACAGGCTTTCTATCGAATCGTGGAATGCATAACATCTGGATCTTGGGAAAGCTGAAGCCTGGCGTCAGCCTACGGCAGGCCACAGAAAACTTGAACACGATCGCGCGTGAATTGGCGCGCCAAAATCCCGTCACCGATGATGGCCTCGGCGCAAGACTTGTTAAACCTGGATTGATGGGTGATGTGTTCGGTGATCCCGCTCGATCATTCCTCGCAGGTATTATGGCCCTCGCATTACTCGTGTTGCTTGCGGCCTGTGCCAACCTCGCGAGCCTTTTTGCGGCACGTACGGCCGATCGCAGTCGTGAGTTGGCTATTCGGCTTGCAATTGGCTCCAGCCGCTGGCATGTCCTCAGACAATTGCTGGCCGAAGCTCTCCTGGTCTCTCTTCTTGGAGGCGTGCTGGGAACGATCTTTTCTATAGTTTTGCTGGATGCACTCACCCGTTGGCAGCCCTTCCCACAGTTTCCGATCCATGTGGCCCTTAGCCCGGACGCGACGGTCTATGGTGTTGCTCTGCTCCTGTCGATTGGAAGTGGAATTCTCTGGGGTCTGGTTCCGGTGCGGCAGGTTTGGGCGACGGATTCCGCCCAGCTTGTCAAGGGCGGCAATGCACGCAGCATAGGCTTTCGTCGCCTAGCATTTCGCGATCTTCTTCTAGGCATTCAACTTGCCCTCTGTAGTTTGTTGGTGACGTCCTCCTTCGTCGCCTTGCGCGGGCTGCAACGCTCTCTGAATGCGCCGCTCGGGTTTCAGCCGAAAGGCGTGCTGCTGGCCCAGACGGATTTGCATATGGGCGGATATTCCAATACGTCCTCCACCCGGATTCAACACCGAATGCTGCAGGAGATTGGCGGCATGACAAGTGTCAGGGCCGGGGGAATTATCAATGAGACACCGCTCGGCACAGGTGGAAGCAGCACGCTGGTTTACCGGCTCGGAACAACCGATTTCCGAGGCTCAAATAGTGTGTTTGGAGCCAAGTATTTCTCGATTTCTCCCGGATATCTAGAGGCCGCTGGCACTCGTCTGTTGATGGGACGCGATTTTACCTGGCAGGACGATCCCAATGCACCGAGTGTCGCGATCATAAACAAGAGGTTCGCCGATGCTCTGTTTGGAAATGCCTCCGCGCTTGGCCTTCAATTTATGACCGGGGATAAAATTCGGCACGAGATTGTCGGTGTCGTCGAAGACGGCAAGTATGATTCGCTCACGGAGTCGCCGTGGGCGGCGATGTACTTCCCCCTGCAACAGAGTCCTGACACTGATACGTCGTT
>JAFAPG010000807.1 GCA_019247235.1 Acidobacteriota bacterium | reverse complement strand
CGAGTGTGCTAACTTCGCGCCAGGTTCAATCATTTGCTCTGCTGTTCGACATTGGCCCGAGCGGGCTTGCTGTTCGGCTGCAAGAATGACGATGAAAGGCGGTTATGGCATTTCTGAAGCAAATCCTGCAAACACTCTGTCGCCATCGTTTTTCCTGGCCGCATAGCAATGTAGACGGCCATGATTATCAAATCTGCGTCATTTGCGGGACGGCCTACGAGTATGATTGGTTGACAATGCGTCGCACGCGCCGCCTGGCGCCAGCAGAGCGTGATCAGAACGAGTTCAGAAACAGCTCAAACCGCGGCCGATAACGCTAAAAGGCGTGCTCTCAACCACCCAGAGTGCGGTAAATGCTACTAGTCTTAAGTCTGCCGGCTTGCGGTCAGCGTGAGCTCTGCTCAATGCCTGGCCTCGCTTCGACCCGAAACTGGTCGCCGAGACTTTTTACCAGCCCGTTCAATCCCCCGGCGAGAATCTGGCGCCAACGCTCGAGAGCACGCTCGGCTTGCTCATCCATCGACCGTTCGAAAGCTGCAACGGCATCGCGGAGCTCGATTTTCATCGAGTCAGAAGCAGAGGTGACGATTCCTTTTTGCACAATTTTCAAGTTTCCACAGGCTTCATCCAATTGATTGCCGAGCGCTTCGACGCCGCGGGATGTGAACTCTTTCAAGATGCTTTCGGCGACATTCTCCACTTCCGTGCGCATACGGCTTACCATCTGCTCGGCCATTTGTTGCAGACGTTCATCGAGGCTGGACTCGAGTGAGCGGGCGCACTCGTCCAGCTTTCTCACCCGGCTATCTAGATACGCGATATTTTCATTCAAGCGTGCCGATTCGTTTCCGACGGCGGAGCGGACTTGGTCCAACTCGGCGCATCGGTTGCTGTGCTCTTCCTGCAGCTTTTGTTGCACAAATTCAAACAATTGCCCAGTCAAGGTCTTCAGATGCTCATCGGCTTCGATCACCTTTTTCTGCAGCTCTCGCACCCCAGCGCTGATTTGTTGGCGCACACTCTCAGAAATCTGCCCGGCCACATCTCGCGCGCGTTGCTCAATGACTTGTAGTTCGTTGCCCGCGCGTTGCACGAAGGCTTCATAGGCCTGGGCGGTTCGCTGTTCAATTGTGGTCTCAGCCGCGCGTAACAGCTCGGCTGACTGATGGCGCGCCTCGTTAAGCACCTTAGGCCCGAGATCCTTCTGCAGGCGTGTCTCCAGCTGCTGCTCCAGTTCGGGCGGGATCGAGGAGAGCGACACCTCAAAGCGGCTGCGATTGGCGTCGGTTCGCGCCAGCTTCTCTTTGAGAGCGGCGATCTCTGCCTGGAGCGGACGAACTGCATCTCGGATCAGGTTTTTTACCTCGTCTTCTGAGGTGAGGCCGGCTGTCGCTTCGAGGACCAAATCCGAGGAATCATTTCTTTGCCGCGAGCTCGCAACCGTTGTCCTTGCAGGATGCGGCTCTGTAAGCATCGCCCTTGTGGGTGCCGCCAAAAGAGCTGCCCAGTCGGCTGGACACTCACGCAAGCCCCAGAAGTTCTCGGGTTGATCAAGCCTGGCCCCCAATTTCCAGGTGTGTGTATTAGAACCAATCGCTTGGCAAAAAACCACTTGACCAGTTGTCTCGCGTCCATCTCTGCTGTGTAGGTGCAAGGGCACGCCCGCATTCAGCTTGACCCGCGACCGCATGGCGCAGCCATGTGCGCTGACCACCAGGGTTTCACAGACCTCGGAGAAGTGTGTTCCCGGCTCCAAGCTGGTGACTAGTATCGGTATTGTTACCGGTACTCTAGAACTGCGCCGGACACGATTTCGCAAATTTTCATTGTGCATGCGTTAGCCTTCTCTGGTCAGACTGGGTCTGGTCCGCCTCGCCCTCGGCGAGTACTAGGTCCACGATAACCCTAAGTTGGTCTAGGATGGCCAACTCGTAGGTATCGGGTCCAAAGTGTCCCTCTGGACATGGCTTCAAGTCGCCGGTCTAAGCTGCTCCAAGCGTCGGCGCGATTTCAGCCATCAATCAAAGGATAGCTTTGTGAGAACGTACGCTCGCAAGAGGAGCAGATTAGGCCAGCGCCATGCTAAAGGTCCCCCTGAGCCGTCGAAAGTCCTTGTAGGCCAATAGTTTCCAGCCCCACGAGAAAAATATCCGGTATTCCGTCGAGAGGAATTTCGGGAACGTTAAGCGCATCATTCGGGAGGATCGCGCCCTCTGCGATTGATTCAATTCGTCTACAGACCTTCACCGGCTCATGGCATCAGGATTGTCTTGCGACGCGGCCTTCGACGGAACTCGCCGGCTAGCTCCGAGCCGCACGCCCGCTTTCCAGTTCAAACATCGGACGGACCTAGTTTCATCCTCTCGTGCCCGGTTCAACAATGCTGATGCATTCCCAGCTCGGACCTCGCTACTCGGTGGTCAGCTCCTTTTCTGTTTGCTCGAGGGCACAAACCCGATAAATTTCATCGCGCTATATGCGCGGAATGGAAGGCTGTTTATTCCGGCTGTGAATTGGATCGGCTAGTCGCCGTTCCTGCTACCTGAGCTCCGGCGTAAATTCGGGTACGAAGTCCTCGCTCGCGAAGATTGAGCGAAGCTCGATCTCGGCTCATCAAAGGGAGTCCGCTTGCGCCAGTCGATGGCCCTCGATCGAGCGCACGCGCCGGAGGGAGTAGTCAGCTATCAGCTCCTTGGTCTCGGGCAAAGGCCCCTTGATGACTGTCCTTTGATCGGTTGAGAACTTCAGTCGGACAGCTTAGAACTTGGGTGCAGACCGTCGCCGGCCAATATAAGCGCATCGCGTTCTCCTGTATGTTTGTTCCTGCAATCCGGATTTCTAGCTCTGAGCGACTCTAAGCTCTAACTCATCGAACGAATGCCAGGCCAATCGACACGGACATTTCTCTTTTGTCAACGAATTGTAGTAACGTGAGTTGTGGGGTCCACTCCATG